>WGBL01000389.1 GCA_015494375.1 Hyphomicrobiales bacterium
CGGCTAGCTTGCCGGTGCGGAGACCGTCGGCGACGGTCGGCAATGGAACGAATTTCCGGAAAGGGAGGAAACGCCTGATATGACATCGAAAAATTTGAAAGCACCAGCCAAGGACGCGCACCCCAAGGTGCACGAGGCCTTCGATCTCATGAAATCGGGGCGCATGGACCGCCGCGAGTTCATTCGCATTGCGGCGCTGCTGGGCGTCTCGGCCGGTGCGGCCTACGCGCTCGCCGGCCTGCCGGCGCCTGCGGTTGCGGCGCCAAACCTGCCGTTTCCGCCCGACGACCCCAACGCGAAGATGGGCGGCATCCTCAAGGTCGCCATGCAGATCCAGAAGATGGAGGACACCGCGACCTACTCCTGGGTGGAGATGTCGAACCAGACCCGGCACATTGTCGAGCATCTTTCGATGACGGGGCCTGACAACATCACCCGGCCGATGCTCGCCGAGAGTTGGGAGGCGTCGGATGATCTCAAGACCTGGACGTTCAAGCTGCGCAAGGGCGTGATGTGGCACAACGGCGAGGAGTTCACCGCCGAGCATGTCGCCTGGAATGTCAATCGCTGGCTCGACCCGGCCCTTGGCTCCTCGAACGTCGGCCTTTCGACGTTCGCCGCCATGCTCGAGGAGACGAGCGAGAAGGACAAGAAGGGCAAGCCCATCAAGCGCGCGATTAAGGGCGCGGTCGAGGTGGTGGACAGGTATACGATCCGCTTCAATCTCAAAAAGCCGGTGCTGTCGGTGCCCGAGGATTGCTACAATTATCCGACCGCCCTCATGCACCCCTCCTTCAAGCCGCCTTTCTCGGACAATCCCATGGGCACAGGGCCCTTTACGCTTGCTGAGCTCAAGGTGGGTGATCGGGCCATCCTCAAGCGGGTGAGAAAGACCACCGACGGCAAGGAGTTCAAATACTGGGGCGGCAAGGTCTATCTCGACGAGATCCACTACTACAACTTCGCCACCGAGAACCAGCTCACCGCCTTTGCCTCGGGCGATGTCGATGCCATCTATCAGTTCGGTGTCGAGCAGATGGAGCTCGCCAAGTCGCTGCCCGGCAAGATCGTCGCGGCCCAGACGGCACAGACGCTCGTCTGCCGCATGCAGATTTCGCAAAAACCTTTCGACAACCCCAAGGTGAGAAAGGCGCTGCAAGTTGCGGTCGATCGCGCCTCGGTCAAGAACCTCGTCTATCCCGAAGGCGGCAACGTCGGTGAGGACCACCACGTTTGCCCCATCCATCCCGAATACTTCAAGCTGCCCACGATCAAGCGCGATCCCGCAAAGGCCCGTGCGCTTCTCAAGGAGGCGGGCTATCCCGACGGGATCACGATTACGATCGATGTGGGCAATACCAACGGACCCTGGCAGCAGACCACATGCGAGGCGCTGCGCGACCAAATGAAGGAAGCGGGCATCAACCTCAAACTGAATGTCATGCCGGCGTCCAAGTATTGGGAGGTCTGGGACACAACGGCGTTCGGCGCCACCGCCTGGACCCACCGCCCGCTCGGCACCATGGTGCTCTCGCTCGGCTATCGCACGGGCGTGCCGTGGAATGAGACGCATTTCGCCAGCAAGGAGTTTGATGCCGCGCTTGACGATGCCGAGGCGACCCTTGATGTCGAGAAGCGGCGCCAAAAGATGGAGAAGGTCGAGAAGATCCTGCAGGATGCGGCTGTCATTATCCAGCCCATCTGGCAGCCGGTCTACACGATCGTCTCTGAGAAGGTGCATGGTTTCCCGGCCCATCCGACCCAGTACCACCAGTTCAACAAGGTCTGGATCGGTTAGGCCGAGGACGAGAGGTGCCCCGGAGCCGGTCTCCGGGGCATTTTCATTCGAGGGTTTGCGATCGTTGTTCGCGAGCCGGGTGTCCCGCCGGGTGCCCCCCGGCTGGCCTCACTGCCTGCATCGTTTTGCGCGTGCGCCGCTGTGTCCAGGTATTTGAGCCATCCCCCATGCTGAAACTGATTTTCCGCCGCCTGCTTCAGATGCTTCTGATCATGGCCGTCGTCTCGTTTATTCTCTTTCTTGTATTCGACAGCGACAAATTCAAGAAGCAAATCGCAACCGCCGAGCTCGGCGGGTTTGCCGTCAGCACCCTGAGCGAGGAGGATTATCAAAAGTGGCTGGCCAAGAAGGGGCTCGATGTCCCCTTTCACGAGCGCTATGTCAAGTGGGTGCTCGACGTGCTGCGCGGCGACTTCGGCCAGTCGTTTGAAAAGAACACGAGCGTGGCCAGCCTCATTGGTGAGCGTCTCATCAATACCGGCATTCTGGCCTTTTGGGTCTTCGCCCTCATGATTCCCCTATCGCTCACGCTCGGGGTGCTTGCGGGCATGAAGGAGGGCTCGTTTCAGGATCGCACCTTGTCCTTTATTGCCGTCTTTACGACCTCGATCCCCGAGATCGCAACCGCCATCATCCTCACCGTCATTCTGGCGCTCGGTCTTGGCTGGCTGCCGACGAAATCGGCCATGATCAGCGGTTGGGACTGGAAGCAGCTGGTGCTCCCGGTGCTCACCCTCGTCGTCTACGATTTCGGCTATGTGGCGCGCATGACGCGGGCGTCGATGGCCGAGGTCATGACCTCGCAATACATCCGCACGGCCGTGCTCAAGGGCATCCCATATCGGCGCGTCATCATGAAGCACGCACTCCGCAATGCCCTTATCGCCCCCTTCACGATCATCGTCCTGCAGCTCAACTGGTTGCTCTCGGGCGTGGTCGTGGTCGAGGTGTTCTTTGAATACAACGGCTTTGGCAAGCTGCTTCTCGAGGCCGCCCTTTTTGGCGATGTCTATGTCATCCAGGCGGCAACGCTCATTGCCGTCTTTGTGGCCGTCCTTTCCCAGATCATCTCGGACGTGGGCTATACCTTCCTCAACCCGCGCATTCGCTTCAGCTGAGAGAGGGGGGAGCAAGAGAACCGATGGCCGTCACCACACAAGTCCCAGGCTCTTCCTCGCTTCTCGAGCGCCTCCAGCGTCCGCGCGTCATCATTGCGCTCATGCTCGTCATGTGGCTGCCGCTCATGACCTATGTCATGTTCGGCAACTATCTCGGCCAGCAGTTGAAAGACCTGATCTTGCTGCCGGCGATACCGGCCACCTTCCTGTTGTGGCTCGTGGCGGTCATCTCATGGCGCGAGTCATGGGTGGCTGTGCTCGGGGTGACACTCGTCTTCTTCTGGCTGCTGGTTGCAGTGAGCGCACCCTATCTGCCGCTTATTGATCCCAACAAGCCGATTGCGCCCTTCACCGTGCCGGGGCTCGAGCGCAAGGGGCACTATTTCATTCTCGGCGCCGATCTCAAGGGGCGCGACATGCTCTCGCGCACGCTTTGGGGTTGCCAACGCGTGCTCGTCTGGGGCGTCACGGCGACGCTCGTTGCCTATATCATCGGCTCGATGCTGGGGCTCCTTGCCGGCTACCTCGCCGGCTGGTGGGACGAGGTCATCTCGTTCATCTCGAACGTGCTCCTCTCGTTCCCGGTGATGGTGCTCTATATTCTCATTCTCAACTACCTCGGCCCGAGCGGTTTCAATATTGTGATTGCCGTGACCTTCGCCTCGGCGCCTGCGATCATGCGCATCGTGCGCGGGCTCACGCTCGACATGAAGTCCCGCGACTATATTTTCGCCGCCCAGACGCGCGGCGAGCACCCGCTCTGGATCATGCTCGTCGAGCTGTTGCCCAATGCCCGCGGGCCGATCATCGTCGATGCCTGTTTGCGGCTCGGCTACACAACGGTTGCGATCACAACCCTCACCTTCCTCGGCCTCGGCCTGCCGCCGCCCGATCCCGACTGGGGACTGATGATCAAGGAGGCGGCCAAAGTGGCGATGCTCTGGAAGTTCTCCTACATGCTGCTTATTCCTGCGCTTGCGGTCTCGAGCCTCATACTGGGCTTCAACCTGATGGCCGACGGGCTCAGGGAGATGAGCCTCAAGGACTAAGCGAAGGACGAAGCGCTTGTTGGCAAATGATGAAAAAGCGCCCCATTGAGCGAGCAGACCCGCGCCACTCAAGTGAGCTGATACGCGCTGTTGAGCGAGCAGGCGCGCCCCACTAAGGCGAGCAGATGAGCCAGCAAATGAGCGAGCAAGTCCCGGTTCTCGAGTGCCGCAATCTGTCGGTGTCCTATTTTGTCCGCGCGGGCGAGATTCCGGCCGTCGTCGACTTCACCATGAAGCTGATGCCGGGCGAGGCGCAGGGGATCGTCGGTGAGTCGGGGTGCGGCAAGTCGACCGTCGCACTTGCCATCATGAATTACATGGGCAGGAACGGCGCCATTGTCGGCGGCCAGATTCTCTTCGAGGGCCGCGACATGCGCACCATGAGCGATGAGGAATTGCGCCAAATCCGCGGCTCCAAGATCGCCATGGTCTACCAGGAGCCCATGGCTTCGCTCAATCCTTCGATGAAGATTGGCGATCAGCTGGCCGAGGTGCCGCTTTTCCACGAGGGGGTGAGCGAGGACGAAGCCAAAAGGCGCGCCCGAGAGATGCTCTCGAACGTGCGCCTGCCCGACCCCGGGCGTATCATGGAAAGCTATCCGCATCAGATCTCGGGCGGCCAGCAGCAGCGTGTGGTCATCGCCATGGCGCTTTTGTCGAACCCCAAGCTGTTGCTCCTCGATGAGCCGACGACGGCGCTCGATGTCACGGTCGAGGCCGGCATCGTCGAGCTGATCAAGGAGATATCGTCAGAGTTCGGCACCTCGATGATCTATATCTCGCACAATCTCGGGCTCATTCTTGAGACCTGCGATCGCATCACGGTGATGTATTCGGGCGAGGCCGTCGAGGTCGGCGATATCCATACCGTCTTCAACAACATGCGCCATCCTTATACACGCGGACTCTTTAATTCCATCCCCGTGCCCGGCGCCGACAAGAACGCGCGCCCTCTTGTCGCCATTCGCGGCCAGCTGCCGCTGCCGCATGAGCGGCCCAAAGGCTGCTATTTCGGCCCGCGCTGCGACTATTTCGAGGCCGGGCGCTGCGATGCCGGCCATCTTCCCATGGAGGAGGTCGCGCCCGGGTCCAACCATTTCGTGCGCTGCGTGCGTTTCGCCGAGATCGACTGGGAGGCGCTCAAACCGAAACCCAAGGAGCAGGAGCCCATAGAGCCCGGCGATGTCGTGCTCAGGGTCGAGAACCTGACGAAGCACTACGAGGTGGAGCACACGGGGCTGCTCTTCGTCTCAGAGAAGAGAACGGTCAAGGCGAACGAGAAGATCTCGTTTCGCGCCCGCGAGGCCGAGACGGTGGCGATTGTGGGCGAGTCGGGCTGCGGCAAGTCGACCTTTGCCAAGGTGCTCATGGGACTCGAGGAGGCGAGCGCCGGTCGCGTTCAGCTCGGCAATCTCGAGCTCTCGAAGCTGCCAGTCGAAGCGCGCGACGGGGCGACGATCTCGCGCCTGCAAATGGTCTTCCAGAACCCCTTCGACACCCTCAACCCCAGCCACACGGTAGGCGCTCAAATCGCGCGCGTGATCAAGAAGTTCGGGATCGAGAAGGACCCGGAGAGGATACGCGAGCGGGTCTATGAGCTGCTCGATACCGTCAAGCTGCCGCGCGACTTTGCGGACCGCAAGCCGAGGCAGCTTTCAGGCGGTCAGAAGCAGCGCGTCGGCATTGCCCGCGCCTTTGCCGGCGACCCGAAGATGGTGATCGCCGACGAGCCCGTCTCGGCGCTTGACGTCTCGGTGCAGGCGGCGGTCACCGGCCTCCTCATGGACATCCAGCGCGAGAACCGCACGACGCTTCTCTTCATCTCGCACGATCTTTCGGTGGTGCGCTATCTGTCCGATCGCATCGTTGTCATGTATCTCGGCCAGATCATGGAGAAAGGGCTCACGGAGGAGATTTTCTCGCCGCCCTATCACCCCTACACCGAGGCGCTCCTCTCTGCCGTGCCCATCGCCGACACGCGTGTCGAGAAGCGCAAAGTGGTGCTCACCGGCGAGCTGCCATCGCCGACCGACCCGCCCAAGGGCTGCCCGTTTTCGACCCGCTGCCCCTATGTGATCGAGGGGCTGTGCGAGACCACGCCGCCACCGGTCAGGAGCTTTTCCGATAGCCACACCATTGCCTGCCATCTCGAGGAGGCGCGCCTCACAGCCATGGAGCCCGTCATCAAGATCGATGACGATCCGGCACAGGCCGCCGAATAGGCGGTCAGAAACCGGAAGCCAGAAACCAGAAACCGGAAGGGGAGCGCAGTGCTATCGTCCCCGAAATCCCGCGGCCGCGGGCGGGTGCCATCTTGCACCGCCCTATTCCCGCGGGATTGTCGGGGACCCATAACCCCGAGCCTCTCAGGGGCATGGTGTTCATGGGCCGGATAGAAATGCGGATGGATGGACGGCGCGCTTGCTGGCAGCGACGGTGGCCGCATTTCTTCCGGGGCGACCGGACGCGCACGCCAGCTTCTGAGACCTGACACGTGGCACCTGATACCTGGTTCCGGCTTCGCCCCAAACGGCCCGAGCATGACATCTGAGAGAGCTCGGGGCACTTCTGTTTGTGTCTTCGCCGGGCGGAGACCCGGCGATCCAGGGCCAAGGGCCGCAACGGTTCTTGTCTGTTACCCTGGATGCCCGGGTGTTACCCTGGATGCCCGGGCCTGCTCCCCGGGTCAAGCCCGAGGACGGGCATGACGTAAAGCGGAGAGCGGGGCCCTCTTTCTTCAACGTCATCGCTGGCTACCCGCTTTCGCGGGCATGACGACGCGTGCGGTTTTCGCGATTTGCGATCAGGCCGCACGCCTCGATCGTTTGGCGCGGCCGCATTGGTATCACTCTATGCCGCGAGCGCGCGTTCAACTCCCCTGGCGCGCGCGCACGATCCGTGGCAGAGGACCGAATTCCTGTGCTTCGCCCTCGCCCGTCTCGCCGTCGGCCATCGCCTCGAGTGGCTCTGGGCCGTGATCGCCTCCATCGCCAGCCGGCACGGCCCGCGCGCTTGCCTCGATCACTTTCTCTTGTGAACGCCAGAGAGCATCAAGCCTCTCCTCCGCGCCTGGCGATGGCGCCGATGGCACCGAAGAGTGGGGCGCGGCCGCCGATCGCGACGGGCCAGCGGCTCCGGCGAACCACGCATCGACGAGTTCGATTTCCGCTTCGGAAAGCTCAAGCCCCTGGGAGCGGCAGCGGGCAACGACGTAATTGCGGAAACGCCCGGCAAAGAGGTTGGCCGAGGCGCCCTGCTCGAACCAGGGATCGGCCTCGCTTACGACATCGAGAACAAAGCGAATGTCATCGCGTGTGAGGCTCAAGCCCTGTTGTTGGGCGCGCTCGGAGATATTGGTGATGGTCTGAGCGCCGCTCAGGCCGTTTTCGTTGATCTCTGCGGCGATGACCGCAAAAAGCGTGAGGTAATCCTGCGGCGCGAGCGGAGGCGCCTTGCAGGCCGCCTGTATGCGGGCGATGGAGTCTTGAAGCGGATTGCTCACCTGCTGATCCGCTCCTTCCGGCGAGCCCTCGATGCCAGCCAACTCGGGCGCTGGCTGCAGACCGGGGCGCGATTCTTGTGCGTCTTGTGCGCTCTGCCCGCCCTCAGTCGTCGCGGCGACCTCGTTTATGGCCGTCGGGCCGGAGGCCGTTGGCGCGGCTATTCCCGCAGCTTCGGTGATGGGCTCGGGCACAAACTCAGACCCGCTGATCCCGGCTCCGGCGTCGCTCGCCTCAACCGGCATCGGCTCATCGGTGACAAGCTCTGAGA
>WGBL01000390.1 GCA_015494375.1 Hyphomicrobiales bacterium
GCCTCTACCCGCGCCCGCAGGGGCCGGACGCGCCTCAGCTGGCGCAGAGCGTGTGGGGGCTCAAGTTCCCCAATCCCCTCGGGATCGCTGCGGGGTTCGACAAGAATGCCCGGGTGGCCGATGCCATTCTCGAAATGGGCTTCGGCTTTGCCGAGGTGGGTACCGTCACGCCGGAACCACAAGCCGGCAATCCGCGGCCTCGCGTCTTCCGCCTGATTGAGGCGCGGGCCGTCATCAATCGGCTCGGTTTCAACAATGCCGGCCATGGGGCGGTGCGGCGGAACCTCGAGAGGGCGCGGGCGCGGCGGGCGAGGGCGACGCAACCGGGCTTAACGGGCATTACGGGGATAACGGGCATAATAGGTGTGAACATCGGAGCGGGCCGCGGAAGCGAGGATCGTGCGGCCGACTATGTGCGCGGGCTCGAGGCCTTTGCCGCGCTTGCCGACTATTTCACGATCAACATCTCATCGCCCAATACGCCGGGGTTGCGGGACCTCCAGGCGCCCGAGGCGCTCGATGCGCTGCTCGGCCGGGTGATGACAAAGCGTGCAGCGCTCGTCGACGACGGCCAGCCCTGGCAGCCGATTGTGGTCAAGCTCGCCCCCGATATCGAAGATGACGCCATCGGCCCGATCGTCCAAACCCTTTTGCGCCATGGCGTCGATGGCATTGCGGTTTCCAACACAACCACCTCGCGCGCCGGGCTCCTACGCGGAGGCGCAGGCGCAAGGAATGCGCATCTCGCAAACGAGCCGGGCGGGCTTTCGGGGCGGCCCCTCTTTCGCCGCTCGACAGAGCTCCTGGCGCGGGTCTATCTCGAGTGCGGCGGCGCAGTGCCGCTCATCGGCATCGGCGGTATCGACTCACCCGAGGCTGCACTTGCCAAAATGCGGGCCGGTGCAACGCTCTTGCAGCTCTATACAGGCCTCATCTATGAGGGGCCGGGGCTTCTTGGGCGGATCAAGCGGCGGCTTGTCGAGGCGGTCGAAGAGGCGGACGGCGAGAGCGTTGGCGCCCTCATCGGCTCGGCGGCCGAAGCGTGGGCGGCCGGTACGATCGCCTGATAGGGCCTGCCGACGCAACCTCTCATCGATGCTCCCTCTTGCCGACGCAATCTCAAGCGGATGCAACCTCATATCTCAAAAGGACGCAACCTCATAAGAATGCAACCTCAAAAGGAACTGTCGATTTGCGGTCCCATGTCCAAATGGAGCACAGGCGAGTCATGAGCATCACCATCTACCACAACCCCCGCTGCTCGAAGTCGCGCGCAACCCTCAAGCTCATCGAGGAGCGGGGACTAAGCCCCGAGATCATCCGCTATCTCGAAACGCCGCCCTCAAAGGACGAGCTGCGGGAGCTGCTTGCGCTCCTTGGCATGGGCCCTCGCGACCTGCTGCGCAAACGCGAAAAGCAGTACAAGGCGCTTGGGCTCGACGATCCTGCTTTGGACGACGAGGCGCTGCTCGAGGCCATGGCGGCTCACCCGATCCTCATCGAGCGGCCCATCGTCGTTGCCAATGGCCGGGCTGTGATCGGGCGACCGCCTGAGAACGTGCTCAAAATCCTCTAGCGAGGCCCCCCAAGGAGTTCCCTCAGGGAGGGATAACGGGGGCGCTTGAACGCAAAAGGGGGCCGGGCAGTTGCTCCCACGTGCCCATGTGCTCAGGTGTGCGCCGGTGCCGGAGGCGGTGTGGCAGACGGCTGTGCCGCAAACGCGGCCTTGACGAGGGCAGGAAAGCGGGCGCCGAGGGTGAGCGCCCGGGCGACAAAATAGACCATGAGTGCCGCCCAGAGGCCATGATTGCCATAGGCCGGCACGAGCAGCGCCCAGGCCGCAAGATAGAGGGCCGTGCTGAGGATCATCATATTGCGCATGTCGCGGGTTCGCGTCGCGCCAATATAGATGCCGTCGAGCTGAAAGCAGGCAAAGCCCAAAAGTGGGCTTGCCACCGCCCAGCCGAGAAAGTTGCGCGCAAGCGCACGCACCTCGGGGCTTGTGGTGAGAAAGTCGATGGCTGTGGGGCCCGCCACCCCGATTGCGAGTGCGAGCGCCACACTTACCACAAATGCCCAGATTGTGGTGAGCTTGACCGCTTTGAAAAAGCTCGCTCGCGCCCGCGCCCCGATGGCGTTGCCGACGAGCGCCTCGGCGGTGAAGGCGAAGCCGTCGAGCAGATAGGCGGTGACCATGAGAAACTGGAAAAGCACGGCATTGGCCGCCAGCACCAAGTCGCCGCCCCGGGCACTCTCGGACATGAAAAAGCTGAACGAGAGAACGAGCAGCAGTGTGCGGATCATGATGTCGGTGTTGACCTTGAGTGTGCGCACGAGCCGGCCACGATCGAGAATACGCCGCCAGTTGAGCCCGGCGCCACGACCGGTGAGCACGCGCCGCACAATCAGCAGTCCGAGGGCCGCGGCTGCGAATTCGGCAATGACCGTCCCCATCGCCACGCCCGCGATGCCGAGACCCAACCCGAGCACGAGCACGACATCGAGCGCGATGTTGGTGAGATTGAGAAAAAGCTGGAGGACGAGCGAGAGGTCACTGCGGCGTAGCCCGATGAGCCAGCCAAGCATGGCAAAGTTGGCGAGTGCAGCGGGAGCGCTCCAGATGCGGATGGCGTAATAGCGGCCGAGCTCCGCCTCGACGGCGGCCGAGCCCTGGAGAAGCTCGAAGGCCAAGAGGCGAATGGGCCATTGTAAAACAATGAGCGCTCCGCCTGCGAGCCCGGCGATGAGGAGGGCGCGGGCGAGAACGCTTGCCACCTCGCCCGCATCCTTTGCTCCGTCGGCCTGGGCCGCAAGCCCCGCAGTGCCCATGCGCAAGAAGCCAAAAGCCCAGAAGAGAACCGAAAAGACGGTTGCACCGAGCGCCACCGCCCCGATAAGTACCGGTTCACCCAGACGGCCGAGAACGGCGGTATCGGCCACGCCTATGAGCGGCTGAGTGACGTTGGAGACGATGATGGGCAGCGCAACGGCGAGCACCATGCGATGGCTTGGGCGCGCCTCGCCCCCGCGCTCAGCCTTCACGCGAGGAGCCCCTCTCACGGGTGGAGCCTCCGAGCGTCTTCAAAAGCCGGGCGATCAGCCAAACGGGGAAGACAATGACGGCACCAAGGAAGAAATACTCAAAGGCCCACTCTATGGCATCAAAGCCCATCTCGTAGATGCGCCTGGCAAGCGCCTTAAGGCTCTCGATAAGGGCGAAGGCATCGAGATTGAGCGCCGCCAGGACGATGCCGACGACGATCGAGAGAACCACGAGGCGGAAGAGAACCGCCGCGGGCTTGCCACCAAAGAAACGTTCCATTCTCACACTCGATTGGCTTGCTGACACGCCATGGGCTCGTCTGAGGCGCGTGGAGGCCTCGCCCGCCCTTGCCCAGCCGGGCAGCGAGAGAGGCGCCGCACAGGGCACCCTCCACTTGAGGCGGAGAGTGCAATGCACGGCTAACAGAGCACCACTATCAGAACTAACAGAGGCGCTCAAAGCATGCAGCCCCAAAAGTTGCAAGGTTCGGTTCGCCTCGCCCCGCAGATTCGGCGCAAAAGAGCGGCCGTGGATGACGTCGAAGAGAGTTGCACCGTACCGTGTCCCAAATGCGCGAGCCATCTGGAAACGGTGCAGAATCAATGCTATGCGCCATCTTCGGAAAAATCTACCGGACACCAGTGGGTCACGCCCGGGCATGACGCAAAGTGGAGGGCGGGGCCCTCTTTTTTCGACGTCATCGCTGGGCCATGATCCGGCGATCCAGGGCCAAGGGCCGCAGCGGTCTTTGTGTGTTACCCTGGATGCTCGGGTCTGCTCCCCGAGTCACGCCCGAGGACGGGCATGACGAAGGGCGGGCGTGCGGGCAAGGGTCGCGAGGCGCGCAATCGGTGCTCTGGCCGCGCAACGTGTTGATGACAGTCTGGCACCTGAACCTGACAACCGACACCTGAACCTGGCACCTGACACGTGACACCTGGCAACTGGATTCAAGAGCCGAGGCGGCGCTGCCACCAGCCGCGGCGCCGCGGGCGGTTGGGCTCTTGCGTGTCGTCACTCCGCTCGCTTTCGGCAAGCGAAGGATCGAGTGCAGGACCGACGACTGCGGTGTCGGCGGTAGGTGTAGACTCCCCCGCATTCTCTGAGGGCGACTGTGCCTCGGCGTCCGCCTCTTCGGCGCTGCCATCGGTGGCCGGCGACTCTTGTTGCGCC
>WGBL01000391.1 GCA_015494375.1 Hyphomicrobiales bacterium
ACGTGGGGCCTAACGGTCTCCTGCCCCCACCTCCCATTATGCACATTCGCGACAGACAGGGGCCCATGAACACCATGCCTCTGAGAGGTTAGGGGTTATGGGTCCCCGATAATCCCGCGGGGGAAGGACGGTGCAAGATGTCACCCGCTGCGCTCGCGGGGTTTCGAGGATGACCACGCCGCGCACCGCGCATCCCTTCTGATTTCTGGCTTCAGGCTTCCGGTTTGTCTTCTGGTTTCAGGCTTCAGCAACGGCGAGTCTCAGATTGTGCTATCAGTCTTCGAGCACGCCGGCCAACCGCGCCCGCTCAAGCACCCGCTCGGCGCGGGCGAGATGGGGCGCATCGAGCATCACGCCCTCATGCGCCACCACGCCGCGGGCACCTTCGCCTCCTTCGTTGTCACTCCCGGCATTCTCGAACAGCGCCACGACCTCTCTTGCCCGGGCGATCTCCTCGGCCCCCGGTGTGAACGCAACGTTGATCGCCGGCACCTGCGAGGGATGAATGGCAAGCTTGCCCGAAAAGCCGTCGCGTGCCGCCTCGCGTGCCTCACGCTCGAGCCCCTCGAGATCGCGAAAATCGGTATGGACGGTGTCGATGGCGGGCACGCGCGCGGCCGCCGCCGTCAGCAGGCACAAATCGCGGACGAGGCGATAGGGCGAGGTCCAGCGGCCATCGCTCTGGCGCACTTCGCTCGCCCCGAGGGCGACGCTCAAGTCCTCGGCGCCCCAGGTGAGCGCCGCAAGGCGCGGGCTCGCGCCCACAAATGTTTCCAGCGAGAGAATGGCCTCGGGCACCTCGGTCGCGAGCACAATAAGCCGGGTGGCGCCGTGGGGCCGGTCTGCGCGCGCCTCGGCAAGGTCGAGGGCCAGCGAAAGCTGATGGACATCATCGCCACCCCGCGCCTTGGGGATCACGAGGCCGTCGGGCCCCGCATCCATGACCGCCGCCAGGTCCTCCTCCCAATGGGCCGTCTCGAGGCTGTTGATACGGACATAGAGTCGGGGCCGGTCCTCGCGGGCGCGGTGCTCGGCGAGGAAGTCGGCCGCCATCCAGCGCGCCGGCTCCTTCCTCTGGGGCGCAACCGAATCCTCGAGGTCGAGAATGAGGGCGTCGGCACCGACACCGAGGGCCTTGGCGAGCTTCTTCTCGTCATCGGCGGGCACAAAAAGGAGCGAGCGCATGGTCGTCAACCTCGCTCACCTGCGGCCGCCGCTTCGCGTGGGCGCCGGCGCATGAAGGCCTGGCGGCGGCATTCGGCAACCAGTGTGCCGTCCTGCTTGTAGGCCTTGTGGGCGAGCTCGACGATGCCGGCGTCGGGCCGCGAGCGACTTTCGCGCTTGGCGACCACTTCGGTGGTGACGTGAACGGTGTCGCCGCAAAAGAGCGGGGCCGGAAACCGCACCTCGGTCATGCCGAGGTTGGCAATCGTCGTCCCGAGGGTGGTGTCATTGACCGAGATGCCGATCATAAGCCCCAAGGTGAAGAGGCTGTTCACAAGGGGCTGGCCGAACTCGGTTTTGCTCTCGCAGAAATGACGGTCGATGTGAAGCGGCTGGGGGTTGTGGGTGAGGGCGGAGAAAAGGATGTTGTCCATCTCCGTGACCGTGCGGCGGATGGCATGCTCGAAGATCCGGCCGACCTCGAAATCCTCGTAATAGAGCCCTGTCATGATAGAGCCCTTTCATGGCTGCTCACTTCGCTGATCGCTTCCCGTCCCGACCAAATGGCGCTTACCCTGTCGCCGGCCCCTCGCAGCTCCGTGCACTGCTCGGCCCATTGCTGGGCTATTGCCGCTTTCCTCAACCTTACCAGCCTAGCACCCTATTCTTGCCAACCTAGCACCCTGGGGCCGGCTTGACATCGGGAAAAACGGGCTTCGAGGCGCAATACCCGCTCATTCCTTCTAAACCTTGATACCATTCTGGCGGTCATCTGCGCCCTTACGGCTGGACTTAAGGCCATTTCACCACCGGGGGCATCGACGAGAGGATCGATTCGACATTGCCCCCCGTCTTCAGGCCAAAAATGGTGCCGCGGTCGTAAAGCAGGTTGAACTCGACATAGCGCCCACGCCGCACCAGCTGCTCCTCGCGGTCGGCCTCCGTCCAGGGCTCGTTGAAATTGCGCCTCACAATCGCGGGATAGATACCAAGAAAGGCGCGCCCCACGTCTTGCGTGAAGGCGAAATCGGCCTCCCAGTCGCCTGAATTGAGATAATCATAGAAAATGCCGCCGATGCCGCGCGGCTCGCTACGGTGGGGGAGATAAAAATACTCGTCGCACCAGGCCTTGAAGCGCCCGTAGTCGGCAACCGCATGTGGCGCACAGGCCCGCTCCATGGCGGCGTGAAAGGTCTGGCTGTCGGGGTCATCCCGGGTGCGCCGGCGGGCGAGAACGGGCGTCAGATCGGCGCCGCCGCCAAACCATGCCTTGGTGGTCACCACAAAGCGGGTGTTCATATGAACGGCCGGCACATTGGGGTTTTGCGGGTGCGCGATGAGCGAGATGCCCGAGGCCCAGAAGCGGGGATCCTCCTCGGCACCGGGGATCTGGTTGCGAAACTCGGGCGCGAACTCGCCAAAGACGGTCGAAGTGTGAACGCCGACCTTCTCGAAGACGCGCCCCCGCATCATCGACATGGTGCCGCCGCCGCCAGGCGCGCCCGTGTGGTCGGTGCGCTCCCAGGGCGTCCGTTCGAAGCGCCCGGGCGGCCGGTCGGAGAGCGGGCCTTCGAGCGCATCCTCGAGTCCCTCGAAGGCTTCGCAGATTTGGTCGCGTAGCGTCTCGAACCAGGCGCGCGCGCGCGCCTTGCGCTCCTCGAGCACCCCATCGGAAAGTGCCCCATCGGACTGGTCGTCTGTTTGCGCCATGGCTCTTCTCCACGCTCCACCTGGCTCCTCCACGCTCCACCATCCCCTGGTCGGCTCCAGCAGTACCGGCGTTAGCGCAAGCGAGCGCAATCTGGCAAGTCGCGAGCCGCATTTCGGCTGCCCCGAAATATCGGCTGCCCTATGCGGCCCTGTGTACAGGTGTACAGGTCGAAAAACCCCTGAACCATTACACATGACAGGCAGAGGCTTTACCTTGGCCCCCGCTCGCGCTATGGAGGGCGCAATCGCCCCGGCCTGTCGTGCTCTTGTATCGCCCACGCCTTGTCGATCGGCTCTATTTTGGGTTGTGAAAGTGCCAACTGGGCTTTCGCGATCGAAGGAGTTGGGCTCGAGGCGGGCGAGGGGCGAGTGGTGAGGGGTGACGTAGGCGCGGCGCCCGTTTGGGCATCGCTTTTGCGTCATGGCTCTCGGGTCGTCGCGTGTTCTTGGGGCCGTAGCTCAGTTGGGAGAGCGCAGCGTTCGCAATGCTGAGGTCGGGGGTTCGATTCCCCCCGGCTCCACCACCCGGCTCTACAAAATATGCAAGGAGCCAGCCCCATAAGCCCTTACCCAGAGCGACCGGAGGGATGATCCGCGACTTCGACCGGCGATATGGGTAGGAACTTCGCACCAAGCGCGTTGTCTGTTGGGCGCGCTTCTTGCGAACCGCGATACCGCTGCAAGAAGAGCCATACGCTCCGCTCCCTCCAACGAAGGCCTGGTGGCCCCCCTCGTTCGGCGGTAACAATTGCCATATTGCTCTTGTTTTCGGTTAATAGAGGCACAATCGCAACGGGTGCCGGGGCTTTCGTGGCCTTAGGGCGTGTCTTGGCTTCTGCTCGCGTCGGGCGCCCGGGCGGTGCGGGGGCGCAATGCCGCGATCCTTGGCAAACGCTGTTCTTGCAAAACGGTGTGCTTGGGCGCATGTTATAGGCAAGTGAAGGTATTGCCAGCGCAGGCGATGGCAGACGAGCAGCCGCAACTGAGGAAGCGGTCATGGTCGAAGCGAGCCAAGAAACAACAACAAAGGAGCGCCTCCGCCAGGCGGGGCTGCGGCCGACGCGCCAGCGTATGGCCTTGGCCGGGTTGCTGTTCGGTGCCGGGCACCGGCATGTGACGGCCGAGATGCTCCATGAAGAGGCCCTGGCGGCGGGTATCTCGGTCTCGCTGGCGACGGTGTACAACACGCTTCACCAGTTCAGTGAGCGCGGGCTTTTGCGGCGGCTGCCCATCGATGGCTCAAAGACTTATTTCGACACCAATGTCTCGCATCACCACCACTTCTATTGTGAGCGGGACGGCACCTTGTTCGACGTGCCGGGCGGTGCGATGGAGATCTGCGGCGTGCCGCAAGCACCAGAGGGCATGGAGATCACGAGTGTCGATGTCGTGGTGCGTGTGCGCCCGAAGCGCTGACATCCGCCCACACCGCTTGGAAGGCCAGAAGGCAGAAATCAGAAGCCAGAAACCAGAAAGGGGGCGCGGTACGCTGCGCTTTCGTCCCCGAAATCCCGCGGCCGCAATGGGTGCCATCTTGCACGGTCCTGACGCCGCGGGATTATCGGGGACCCATAACCCCGAGCCTCGCGGAGGCATGGTGTTCATGGGCCCTGTCTGTCGCGAATGTGCATAATGGGAGGTGGGGGCA
This sequence comes from Hyphomicrobiales bacterium, assembly GCA_015494375.1. GTDB lineage: Bacteria > Pseudomonadota > Alphaproteobacteria > Rhizobiales > S144-23 > S144-23. The sequence goes on from WGBL01000391.1 coordinate 4,523, forward strand.
GGAGACCGTTAGGCCCCACGTCGCAAGAGACGCTTGTCCAGCAAGGATCCCTGCCCCCTGGATAGAAATGCGGATGGACGGCGTGCTTGCCGGAAGCGAGATTGGCCGCATTTCTTCCGCGGCGACAACGTTGTGCCACCGGAACCGCCTCCGCCCCCTCACGCGCCCTCCGCCGGACGGGGTTATACGGGGTTATCAAGCTCGACCGAAATGGTCATGCAAGGCTCTTGTTAACCCGCCAACACTGGTATGATCCTTCTGGTCGGAGTTGAAAACTCCGACCAGCAGCGGTTTGCTCAAAACGATATCCTGCACCCACTATTGGCTGCGCTGACGATACTCCGCGGTACGTAATGTTATAACATTACGGAAAGATGAGAATAAGGAAATCAAGAAAACAAGGAACACAAACGCGAATGTGATATCACCGGAACCGCCCCCCTTTGGTCACGCGCCCGGCGGATGGCAGGGGGCGGCGGGTGGGCCCAAGAAAAGCAAAAGGAGTGCGCGGCGTTGTCGTCCCCGATAATCCCGCGGATCGAGGGGCGGTGCGAGAT
>WGBL01000392.1 GCA_015494375.1 Hyphomicrobiales bacterium
AGCCCTGCTCGTTTGCGATAAAGGCCGCAAAGGTCAGCGCATCGAGATCGTCGACGCCGACGAGCGGGCCGAAGGCATAGGCCGTCTCGTACTCGAGCCCGCCCGAGGCGATACGGTATTCGGGGCGGTTGACCACGGTAAAGTGGGTCTCGTCGATATGGGCGATGCGCCCGCAGGCGATGGTGCAGGCAAAGCACGCCTTGTTGGTCAGGAGATTGACATGACCACGCTCATTGGGTGTGCGCACGGCACGATGGTTGATCTTCGGCACCCCCTCAAACTGGACCTCGTGGAAATTCCGCGTCGGCAGGCCGCCGAAGCGCTGCATGGCCTCCATCATGGCGTGGGTGCCGTATTTGGTGAGCCGCTTGCGCCCGTCGTCGGCGGCGAGAAACGCATTGACCTCAGAGACGGCCGCCATGAAGCGCTCGGGATCGGCGACCCGCACACCCTTGGTGCCATAGGCGGCAACCGCCTTGAGGTTTTTCGCGCCCATGACGGCGCCGACGCCGGTGCGGCCGGCCGCCCTGTGCAGATCGTTGATGACGGCGGCATAGAGCACACCACGCTCGCCCGCGACACCGATCGTGGCCACTTTCAACTGCGGGTTCTGGTGGCGATCCTTGATCCAGGCCTCGGTCTGCCAGACGGATTTGCCCCAGATCTCGTCGGCCGGAAGGATCTCGACGTCATCATCAACAATATGAAGATAGACGGGCTCGGGCGCGCGGCCCTCGATGATGAGGAGATCATAGCCCGCGAACTTGAGAAAGGCGCCGAACTTGCCGCCCGAGTTCGAGCAGGCGATCGTGCCCGTGAGCGGGCCTTTGGTGACGACGGCATAGCGCCCGCTGGTCGAGGCCATGGTGCCCGTGAGCGGGCCCGTCGCAAAAATAAGCACATTGTCGGGCCCGAGCGGGTCGGCCTTGGGGTCCATCAGCTCCGAGAGGTATTTGGTCGCAAGCCCCCGCTCGCCGAGATAGGCCTCGGCCCAGTCCCTGTTGAGGGGCTCGGTGCGGCTCTCGCCCTTCGCGAGGTCGACCCGCAAAACCTTGCCCTGCCATCCGCTCATCGTCTCAACTCCCGCTCAAGAAACGCTCGAGCCATCTGAACGACTGCTCAAGCCTGCTGCTCTGGTGATGTTGATGGGCCCGGGCGGCCATGGCCCGAAAGCGCATGCGCCTTCATGCGCACGAGGCCGAGCCATTCGGCATCCACATAGGTGATGGCGTCGGTGGGACACGCGCGCGCACAGGCCGGATCGCCGCCGCAGAGGTCGCATTTGATGACCTTGCCGGTCTCGTGGTTGTAATTGACGGTGCCGAAGGGGCAGGCGATGGTGCAGACCTTGCAGCCCACGCATGTCGCCTCGTCGACCTCCATGGCACCCGTCTCGGGGTTCTTGGTGATCGCCTCGACGGGGCAGGCGTGCATGCACCAGGCCTCGGCGCATTGGGTGCAGGTGTAGGGGATCGAGGTCTTGCCGTGATCGAGCTCGAACACCTTGATGCGCGAATGGGCCGGGTTGAAGCGGGCCTCTTTCTCGAATGAGCACGCAAGCTCGCATTGCAGGCAGCCGGTGCACTTTTCGGGGTCGATGAGGAGTGCCTTTTGCATGTCGCTTGCCCTTTTTGGCGGTGTTCAGTTGTCGGGAGCGGTAATCGACGGTGCGCCAGTTTGCCTGGCAGGGCGGGGCCCGTCCAGCCCCGATGCGACACGACCGGTGCCTCATCGCGCCTCATAACGAACAGCAGTCCGGGACCGGCTTAGAACCAGACGCCCGGCAGGCGATAGCGTGGCCGCATGGCGATGGGCCCGAGGCCGACGAGGGTCACCATCGGCTCCTCGACGATCTCGATGGGCGGCAGTGTGCGGTTGGGCTCGAGCTCGCGCAGGCGCGCAACGCGATCCTCGGTGCTCGGGTGTGAGCGCAGAAGCGAGGGCTGCGGGATCTTGCGGCCCGGGAAGACGAGGTCCTCCCAGAAGCGTCCCTGGTATTGCTCGAGCTTGAGGAGCGCCTGGGCGAGGCCTTCGGGATCGCCCGTCAATTGGGCAGCCTCGAGGTCGGCGTCGTACTCCCGCGCGCGCGAAAGCCCGAGCTGCAAGAGGCTTGAGATGGTGGGGGCGAGATAGAGCAGAATGATGGCGAGCCACGGTGTCCGCATGCTGTCGGTGATGATGGCGGGCAAATTGAACAGGACGAGAAAGACCGCGAGATAGCTCATGAATTGGGTCAGCCGGCTCATGACGTCGGCGAGCCCCATGATCCAGAGGTCGTTGTTGCGGATGTGGCTGACCTCGTGCGCGAGGACGCCAGCGAGCTCGCGAAAGTTGAGCTTGCGCAAGAGCCCTTCCGTGACGGCGATGGCCGCGCCCTCGGGGCGCCCGACGGCAAAGGCGTTCAAGGTCATCGAGGGCACCACATAGAGCCGCGGCACGGTGGACAGCTCGGCGCGATCGGCCAGCACCTCGATAAGGCGATAGAGCTGGGTGCCGTGCTTGGGGTCAATGGGCCGTGCGCGGAACATGCGCATCACCACTTGGGGCGAGATGCGCGGATTGAGGACAATGAGAAGCCCCACCGAGACGGCCGTCCAGAGAACACCCGATGAGCCCCACAGCAGATAGGCGCAAAAGATCGTCAAGAGCCCGATGCCGGCAATAAGGGCGATCGACTGGGCAATGTTGCGCAGCTTGTGCCGGCGCCTTTGTGCTTCATCGAGAAAGGGGCTCACGGCCACCATGGCGATTTGCTCCCGAGGCGAATTGAATCGATGCCATGTATCGCTTCGGCGCCATCCACTATCAGGCATTGCATTGCGAAGCTCAAATGATCTTGAGAAGAAAGATTCTTCCAACAGTGGTTAAAGCGCCCATTTGATGGTCAAAGCGCCCCATTGCTCTGATTGAGGTCGCCGAAAGAGCGGCCCTCGCGCGCGAGCCGCTCGAGGAGCGGCGCCGGCGTCCAGCCTTCGTCACCACGCGAGCGGGCAGCAAATGCGCCAATCCGCGAAAGGATATGATCGAGGCCCACGCTGTCGGCCCAATACATGGGCCCGCCCTTGTGGGCCGGAAAGCCATAGCCGTGAATATAGACCATGTCGATATCGAGGGGCCGGAGCGCAACCCCCTCCTCGAGCACCCGCGCCCCCTCATTGACGAGCGCAAAAAGGCAGCGCTCGCGGATCTCATCGCCCTCGATCGCGCGCCGCTCGATCCCCTTGGCGCGCGCGGCCTCGAGAATGAGCGCTTCGATCTCCGCGTCGGGCCGGCCGCGGCGGTCGCCCTTCTCGTAGCGGTACCAGCCGGCACCCGTTTTCTGACCGAATCGGCCCATCTCGCAGATGCGATCGGCGATCTCAACGACGCGCTCCCCAGGTCTGCGCATTGCCGCCAACCGCTTACGGTTGGCCCAGCCGATGTCGAGGCCGGCAAGATCGGCGACGCGGAAGGGCCCCATGGCAAAACCGAAATCTTCGAGCGCGGCATCGACCTCCCAGGGCAGCGCGCCGTCTTCGATGAG
>WGBL01000393.1 GCA_015494375.1 Hyphomicrobiales bacterium
CAGGACAATGCGCATGATCGACCTCCAATTGCTGCCGGGGTGGGGCGCTGCTCACCGGCGCCTAGCAATGCTCAGAGCAACTATAGCGCAAAATCTCCGCGCCATTGAACACGATTAGCGCTAAGCACCCCTTTCGTCATAGCCGATGATCTCGTCGACTGGCCGTGCATCGCGGATGGGCCGGGTAGCCGCGCGTCGGGCGATCCGTTCGATACCGGCGACGATTTCTTCCGGCTGTCTCCTTGTCTTGTTCCCAGTGCCGGTGCGTTCGCCGGCAAATGTTTCGAGGGCGAGGCGCACCACGTCATCGATGTCAGCGCCCTTTTCCTCGGCAATCCGACGAGCCAGCGCTTCGGTTTGCTTCGACAGTGTCAGCATTCCGGGTTCTCTTTCATCTTTAACGACTTCGTCTTTATTGCTCCTCACCATATCCGTCATGACCGCCCAGCCTTCCACTACTGTCCGGTAGTTTTTTTGGACAAGGGGCATGGCATTGATTCTGCGCCGTTTCCAGATGGCTCGTGTATTTGGGACACAGTACCCGCGATTGGTTGGTTCCTCCACCAGCCAGTCTTATTGCCCCCTCCCCCTCGAGGGGGAGGGTCGGGGAGGGGGTGGAGAGAGACAATTTGATCGGACATTCAATTGGTTGCGAACGAATATTGTTTTGTGCAATGACCCCCTCCAGGGCTTTGGGCTCTGCCCTCCGCCCAGCCTCCCCCTAGAAGGGGGAGGCAAAACAACAGTCAACCGGACAGCAGTGCCCAGCCTTCATTGATTATAGCGCAAAATCGTCGAGTTTGCGCGGCACAGGCGCATTCTTGAGGGTGACATATTTCGGCATGCCGTTCTCATAGGGCGGGTAGTCCTCGCCCTGGATGAGCGGTGTGAGATAGTCGCGGCACGCCTGGGTGATGCCGAAGCCATTCTCGGAGATGAATTCGCGCGGCATCATCTTCTCGACATTGGCCACCTCCGACAAGGGCGCCTGGCCGATCTCCCAAGCATAGGGCGCACTCGACTTGCGCACAATTGTCGGCATGATGGCGTTGGCGCCTTCAAGCGCCATCTCGACCGCCGCCCTGCCCACGGCATAGGCCTGCTCGACATCGGTTTTCGAGGCGATGTGGCGGGCGGCGCGTTGCAGATAGTCGGCAACCGCCCAATGGTATTTGTAGCCAAGCGCCTCCTTGATCATGTTGGCGACAACAGGCGCCGCGCCGCCGAGCTGGGCATGGCCGAAGGCATCACGCGTCCCTTGCTCGGCCAGGAAACGACCATCGGGCCATTTGGCGCCTTCCGAGACCACGACCGAGCAATAGTCGTATTTCTCGACCATCTCCTTGACGCGGGCATAAAAGCGCTCCTCGTCAAACTCCACCTCGGGGAAAAGAATGACAATGGGAATGTCGTTCTCATCGTCGGCAGCCAGCCCACCCGCGGCCGCAATCCAGCCGGCATGGCGCCCCATCACCTCGATGATGAAGACTTTGGTGGACGTTTTCGCCATCGAGCGGACGTCGTAGCTCGCCTCGCGTGTCGAGATGGCGATGTATTTGGCGACCGAGCCGAAGCCCGGGCAGTTGTCAGTGATGGGCAGATCGTTGTCGACCGTCTTGGGGATGTGGATAGCCTGGATGGGAAAGCCCACGCGCTCGGAGAGCTGGGAAACCTTGTGACAGGTGTCGGCCGAGTCGCCGCCGCCGTTATAGAAGAAATAGCCGATGTCATGGGCCTTGAAGACCTCCATCAGCCGGTCGTACTCGCGCTTGCTCTCTTCGAGGCTCTTGAGCTTGTAGCGGCATGAGCCGAAGGCGCCCGAGGGCGTATGGCGCAGCGCGGCGATGGCGGCGTCGCTCTCCTGGCTCGTGTCGATCAAGTCCTCGGTCAAAGCACCGATGATGCCGTTGCGCCCGGCATAGACCTTGCCGATCTTGTCGGGGTGCGCCCGCGCCGCCTCGATCACGCCACAGGCCGAGGCATTGATCACCGCCGTCACACCACCTGACTGGGCGTAAAATGCATTCTTCGCCATGGCTTCCCCCTCCTTTGCACCTCACCAACTTGGCTTTGCTCAGCGCCAACCTGGCTTACGTCTTCTTTTCGGGATTGGCCCCAGCGAGTAGCATTTGCGAGCCCCACCTGCAAAGCCCGGCGCGGGCAACGGGGCGTGCGGCACATCGGCGCGAAGGAGAGAGCAGTGCACCGCGCACTTAGCTGCCCGGCAGGAAGCGGGCGCCTTCCTCGACGAGAAAATCCCAAATCGCCCGCGCCGCCGGCAAAAGCTGCTTGTCGGTGCGCTTGACGACATACCACTTGCGCACCACCGGCAGCCCCTCCACATCGAGCTCGGCAAGACGGCCGTCGGCGAGCTCGGCCGCCACCGTATGGGCCGAGATCAGCGCCACCCCGAGCCCCGCAATCACCGCCTGCTTGATGGTCTCGTTGGAGCCGATCTCCATGCCGATGTTGGGCGAAAGGTCGGCGTTGGCAAAAATCTTCTGCATCAGCATGCGCGTGCCCGAGCCCTCCTCGCGCAACAGAAACGTCTCGCCCGCAAGCTCGGCGAGCGCAATCCGCTTGCGCCCGACCATGGGATGATCGGGCGGCGCAATGACGATATGGGGATGATCGCCGATCACCTCGTTCGAGACCGGAAACTCGTTGGGCGGCCGGCCCATCACGGCAAAGTCCAGCCGATAGTCCCTGAGCGCGGCCACCGTCTCGCCACGGTTGCCGACCATGAGCCGCATCTCGACCTCGGGATGGGCCCGGGCGAAGGCGGCAAGTGCCTGTGGGGCAAAGTATTTCGCCGTACTGATCACGCCCACGGAGACGCGCCCGCCGACCGCACCATGGAGCGCTCTCAGTGCCTCGCCGCACTCCTCGAGCGCCGCCTCGATGCGGCTTGCCAAGGCAACTAGCTCGGCGCCCGCATCGGTCGGCGCAAGGCCCTCGTCGGTCCGCTCGACAAGCGGCAGGCCGACGATTTCCTCGAGCGATCGCATTTGCGCCGTGATCGCCGGCGGGGTTACATTAAGCCGCGATGCCGCGGCCGTCACCGTGCGCGCATTGACCACGGCGCACAGCACGCGGAGCTGCTTTAGGGTGATGCGGTCCATATCGAGTTTAAGTTTTTCTTTCATGACCAAAAAATAATTCAAATTTACTTTTGGTGCCAGAGTGCGGATAAAGCCCCGAGCCGTGGCTAACACCGTCTGGGATGACCAGCCGGCGAGCGGGGAAGAC
>WGBL01000394.1 GCA_015494375.1 Hyphomicrobiales bacterium
GGCCGTCACCGTGCGCGCATTGACCACGGCGCACAGCACGCGGAGCTGCTTTAGGGTGATGCGGTCCATATCGAGTTTAAGTTTTTCTTTCATGCCCAAAAAATAATTCAAATTTACTTTTGGTGCCAGAGTGCGGATAAAGCCCCGAGCCGTGGCTAACACCGTCTGGGATGACCAGCCGGCGAGCGGGGAAGACCGGCGAGGCTGAGACCGGCGGGGAGACGGCGGGGAGACCGAGACCGGGGAGACCGGCGGGACTGCGGTGCCCGGGGAGGGCATGGAGCCGGGTGGAACGCCCAGCTGGCGAGGGCCGGTGAACCACGGAAGGCCGGGTGGCAGCGGAAGCCGGGAGCGCAAGGGGCTGTGAGCGGGCAGCCAAGGCGCTGAGCAGGCAGCCAGCGGGCTGAGCCGGGGAAAAGGGCTGACGGAGGCCAGGGAGGACAGCGTGGGCCCGACGAGCCAAACCAAGCGAACGCTCGAGCAGTATCTCAAGGGCTGGTCCGCCGGTGACGATCGGCGCCGCGATATCGCCACCAGCCTTGGCGAGATCGCCAAGGCCTCGATCGCGCTCAGCCGGCGCATCGCCGCCCATGTCGCCACAGCGACCGCTGATGGCGCAGATGGCGCGACGGGGGCCGACGCGACGGGGGCCGACACGACAGTGGCCGACGCGACTGTCGGCTCTGACAGCCCGACGCCGCAGGACTTCGCCCAGGGTGCCCACAAACTCATGTGCTCTGCCCTCGAAAGGGCGCCCGTCGCCTATATCGCCTCTGAAAAGCACGACGCCCCCATTGCCACGGCAAACACAGGTGCGCCTCTCGTCGTAGCCATCGATCCGCTCGACGGGTTCCTCAACATCGACACCAACCTGACGCTCGGCACCATCTTCTCGCTCTTGCCCGCGCGTGACGGCGACGAAGGCGAGGGGGCGGGCGAACGCCAGTTTCTGCAACCGGGCAACAATCAGCTCGCGGCCGGCTATGTCATCTACGGCCCGCAAACGCTCATGATGCTGAGCCTCGGCGAGGGATGTCGCGAGTTTCGCCTCGAGCCCGGCGGCGAGCGCTTCGTAGAGACCGGGCGGGCGATCGCCGTGCCCCCCAAGACCAACGAGTTCGCGATCAACGCCTCGAATTCGCGGTTCTGGGACGACCGCATCACCAGCTATGTCAGCGACTGCCTTGCAGGCGAGAATGGGCCGGCGGGCCAGAATTACAACATGCGCTGGCTCGGCTCGCTGGTCGCCGAGGCGCATCGCATTCTCGCGCGTGGCGGGGTTTTCCTCTATCCCAGCGACTTGCGACCGGGCTATGCCCGAGGGCGCCTTAGGCTCGTGTTCGAAGCCAACCCGATCGCCTTGCTCATCGAGCAGGCGGGCGGCATGGCGAGCAACGGCTGCGAGGGCCTGCTCGATCGCGTCCCTGGCTCGCTCGATGAGCGCTCGCCGGTCGTCTTCGGATCAAGGCTCGAGGTGGAGCGGGTCGAGCGCTATTGCCGCCAGGAGCGCTTTCTGGGTGAGCGCTCGCCGCTCTTTGGCCGCCGCGGTCTCTTCCGGATGTGATTCCGGATGTAATCAAGGGGCGGGGACGGCGCGCGGAGGTGACGTGCAGAGATGAGGCGCGAATGTGACGCGCGAACACAGCGGACGGCCGTGGTGCGCGGATGTGACGAGCGGACGTCGCGAGAGGCAAGAGCAGGGGCGAGCGAAGGGCTTGGGCGAGTGAACGGGCACAGGCGGGTGAAGGACGTAGGCGGGTGAAAGGTTCGGGTGAAAGGCTCAAACGAGTAACGGGCTCAAGATATTTGAGATGTGCAAGATGTAAGAGCTCAGGCCAGTGTGGAGCTGAAAGGTCAGCGTGACATGTCGGAAAAACACCCCATCATCTCGGTGACCGGTTCATCGGGCGCCGGCACATCATCGGTCAAGAAGACCTTCGAGCGCATCTTCTATCGCGAGAAGGTGAAGGCGGCCTTCATCGAGGGCGATGCCTTCCATCGCTATGACCGCGCCGAGATGAAGCGTGTCATGGCCGAGGAGGAGGAAAAGGGCAACAAGCACTTCTCCCATTTCGGCCCCGAAGCCAACCTTTTCGAGCGCCTTGAGCAGGTTTTCAAGCAATACGGCGAGACCGGCACCGGGCAGACGCGCCATTATGTCCACGACCAGGAAGAGGCCGAGCTCTATGGCTCGCCGCCCGGCACCTTCACCGAATGGGAGGATTTCCCCCCCGACACCGATCTCCTGTTTTACGAAGGGCTGCATGGCGCCGTCGTCACCGACAAGGTTAACGTCGCTCAATACGCCGACCTCAAGATCGGCGTCGTGCCGGTGATCAATCTCGAATGGATACAGAAAATCCATCGCGACCGCGAGGCACGCGGCTATTCCACCGAGGCCGTCACCGACACGATTCTGAGGCGCATGCCCGACTATGTCCGCTACATCTGCCCCCAGTTCACGCAAACCGATATCAACTTCCAGCGCGTGCCCACGGTCGACACATCGAACCCGTTCATCGCGCGCTGGATCCCGACCGCCGACGAGTCCATGGTCGTCATTCGCTTCCGCGATCCCTATGGCATCGATTTCCCCTATCTCATCTCGATGCTGCATGACAGCTTCATGTCGCGGGCGAATTCAATCGTCATTCCGGGCGGCAAGCTCGACCTTGCCATGCAGCTCATCCTGACACCGCTCATCCACCGCCTGATCGAACGTAAGCGGCGGGCCATCTAAGGCGCAGCAACCGAGTAACGCGCAGCACCCGAGGCGTTGGCCGAGAACCAGGTGGCAAGCGAACGAGACGGCAGACCACCGCAGACGAACGGAGCACCGAGCGAGCAAGCCGCGAGGAAACAGGACCGCAAACGGACAAAACCGAAAGCGTACGGACCACAGTGCGAGCAAGGCTGCAAACATACGAGGCCGTAAGCGAGCCAGACCCCCAAGAACCAGGCCCCCAGGAACCAGGCCCCAGCAAAGCCAGCCCCTAGCCAGTCGAGGAGAGGAGACCCATGAACGAAGTCCTTGCCACCAAGCCAAGAGAGGCCGACACTCAGACCGCGACCCATCAGGAAATGGCCAACGCCATCCGTGTGCTCTCCATGGATGCCGTCCAGGCCGCCAACTCCGGCCATCCGGGCATGCCCATGGGCATGGCCGACGTCGCCACGGTCCTGTTCACCCGCTTTCTCAAGTTCGATGCCGCCAACCCCGATTGGCCCGACCGCGACCGCTTTATCCTCTCTGCCGGGCATGGCTCCATGCTGCAATACGCGCTCCTCTATCTCACCGGCTATCCGGGCATGGAGATCGAGAACCTGATGAGCTTTCGCCAGCTCGATTCGAACACCGCCGGCCATCCCGAGTTCGGCCACACCATCGGTGTTGAGACGACCACCGGGCCGCTCGGCCAGGGGCTCGCCAATGCCGTCGGCATGGCCTTGGCCGAGCGCATGATGGCGGCACGCCATGGCGACGACATCGCCGACCACTACACCTATGTGATTGCGGGCGACGGCTGCCTGATGGAGGGCATCAGCCACGAGGCCATATCGCTTGCCGGGCACCTCGGCCTTTCCAAGCTCATCGTGCTCTTTGACGACAACGCCATCTCGATCGACGGCGCGACCGATCTGGCAGTTTCCGACGACCAGCTCAAACGCTTCGAAGCCTCGGGCTGGGAGACGACGCGTGTCGACGGTCACGACCCCGAAGCCGTGGCGGCGGCCATCGAGCGGGCCAAGACCACCCAAAAGCCCTCGCTCATCGCCTGCAAGACCATCATCGGTTTCGGCGCCCCCACAAAGCAAGGCACCGCCGCCACCCATGGCGCGCCGCTCGGCGAGGAAGAGGTCGCCAGGGCGCGCGAGGCCCTTGGCTGGACCCATCCGCCCTTTGAGGTGCCCGACCATATTCTGGCCGCCTGGCGCGCCGCCGGTGCCCGCGGGCGCGCCGCCTTCGAGGCCTGGACGGCGCGGGCCAATGAAAAACTCACGCCGACCGAGCGGGCGCGGCTCCATGATCCCATCGATGAGGCCGCGCTTGCCGATATCGCAGCCGCCGTGCGTGAGGCCAAGGAGGGCTTTGTTGCCGAGGGCGGCAAGCTCGCAACCCGGGTCTCCTCGCAAAAGGTGCTCGAGCGGCTCATCCCCGTGATCCCGGGCGTTGTCGGCGGCTCGGCCGACCTCACGGGCTCCAATGGCACCAAGACAAGCCACTACAAGCCGATCACACGCGAGGACTATTCGGGCAACTATGTGCATTGGGGCGTGCGCGAGCACGCCATGGCGGCAGCCATGAACGGGCTTGCGCTCCATGGCGGTTTCGCCCCCCATGGCGCGACCTTCCTTGTGTTTACCGACTATTGCCGGCCTTCCATTCGCCTTTCGGCGCTCATGGAGCAGCGGGTCATCTATGTCATGACCCACGACTCGATCGGGCTCGGCGAGGACGGCCCCACCCACCAGCCGGTTGAGCATCTCGCGAGCTTCCGGGCCATGCCCAACATCAACGTCTATCGCCCGGCGGACGCGGTTGAATGCGCCGAGTGCTGGGAGCTTGCGCTCAGGACGCCCAAAACCCCCTCGATCCTCTCGCTGACCCGCCAGGGGGTGCCGCTCTTGCGCCAGGACGCCAACGCCGAGAACCGCTCGGCCAGAGGCGCCTATGTGCTGCGGGAGGTCGAGGGGACGCGCGATGTCACCATTCTCGCCACGGGCTCAGAAGTGGCGCTTGCGGTCGAGGCGGCCGAGACGCTCGCCGGCGAAGGCATCCAGGCGGCGGTCGTCTCCATGCCTTGCTGGGAGTTGTTCGAGGCGCAAGATGAGAGCTACCGCAAGGCCGTGCTCGGCACGGCGCCGCGCATTGCCATCGAGGCGGCCTGCGGCTTCGGCTGGGAGCGCTGGCTCGGCGAGGGTGGCCGCTTCATCGGCATGACGAGCTTTGGCGCATCGGCGCCGGCCGCCGACCTCTATGAGAAGTTCGGCATCACCAGCAAGGCCGTCGTCGCCGCTGCGCGCGAGCTCAGGGGCGCCTGACTAGAGGGGGCCGACCGAATAGGGTCGACTAAAGGGGCCTCATCAAAGGGCGGCTGAGGGCCGCGAGAGCTTGACGGCCGACTGCGATTGAGCGCTAGCGCATTGCGCTCTGGTTGAGACCATCGAGAACACTATCGAGAACAATAAAACACCGTTTGAGAGACCACTGAGGAGACAAAACCATGGCCCGCATCACCTTGCGCCAGCTTCTCGATCATGCCGCCGAGAACGACTACGGCGTGCCGGCATTCAACATCAACAACATGGAACAGGGCCTCGCCATCATGGAGGCGGCGCGCGAATGCGACGCGCCGGTCATCATCCAGGCGAGCCGCGGCGCGCGCTCCTATGCCGGCGACCTCATGCTCGCCAAGCTCATCGAAGGGCTCGAGGCGATGTTCCCAGAAATCCCGATCTGCATGCATCAGGACCACGGCAACAACGAAGCGACGTGCCTTTCCGCCATCCAGCACGGCTTCACCAGTGTCATGATGGACGGCTCGCTCGAGGCCGATGCCAAGACGCCCGCGAGCTACGAATACAACGTCGCCATCACCAAGCGCGTGAGCGAATTCGCCCATTGGGTGGGCGCCTCGGTCGAGGGTGAGCTCGGCTGCCTGGGCTCGCTCGAGACGGGCGAAGGCGATGCCGAAGACGGACATGGCTTTGAGGGCAAGCTCGACAAGGAGATGCTGCTCACCGACCCCGACCAGGCGCGTGACTTCGTCGCCGAGACGAAAGTGGATGCGCTCGCGGTTGCCATCGGCACCTCGCACGGCGCCTACAAGTTCACCCGCCCGCCGACGGGCGACATCCTCGCGATGGACGTGATCGAGGCCATCCACGAGCGCCTGCCCAACACCCACATTGTCATGCACGGCTCCTCCTCGGTGCCCCAGGAGCTCCAGGACCTCATCAACGAGTTTGGCGGCGAGATGCCCCAGACCTATGGCGTGCCCGTCGATGAGATCGTGCGCGGCATCAAGTCGGGCGTGCGCAAGGTCAACATCGACACCGATCTGCGCATGGCGGCCACCGGCATGTTCCGCAAGGTGGCGGCGGAGAACCGCAAGGAGTTTGACCCGCGCAAGTTCCTCAAGCCCGCCATGGAAGCCATGCGCGCCGTCTGCAAGGACCGCTTCGAGCGTTTCGGCACCGCCGGCAACGCCTCCAAAATCAAGGTCATTCCCATGGCCGAGATGGCCAAACGCTATGCGGCGGGCACGCTCGATCCCCAGTTCGGGCATGCCAAGGCGGCCGAATAAGGGGCCGGAGGTGTGGCGCTGAGCCGATCGCGCGCGTGACGCCGCATCACTCTGGGCGGTTGCTGTTGGCGCAAGAGCGAGCCCCCGAGGGGAAAGGGGGGAGCCCCCGAGGGGAAAAGGGGGAGTGGAGAGCTGGAGCGTACGAGGCGGTTGCCGC
>WGBL01000395.1 GCA_015494375.1 Hyphomicrobiales bacterium
AGATCGAAAGGCCTGCGGCCCGGCGCGACGCCGGGCCGATGCTTATGGGGTCGGTTTCGCGCAAACGACGCCTCCTCTCTCCTGCGCTGTTTGGCTCATCAGCGTGGAATGGCAGTGGCTGCGGTTGTGGTAGCTGTTATGATTGCCGGAGTTCGCGAAGATATCAAGGCATGGCCTTAAGGCATCGCCTTGGCAAGGGGGCGTCTTGGGCCTCTGTTCACATTAACGCGATCTTCTTGCGAATGCAGGCGCGAGGGACTCGACTCGCTTTGTAATATCTGGTAATAAAAATCACGCAATCGCCCGAATTTGATCCCAAGAGCGCCCCTTTTGGTGCTATGTTGGGGTCATCGGCACTTAGGCCCGGTTTGCTGCAAGGCTTCGGAATCTCAGCCCCCCAGTCCCCCCCGAGTCTTCTCTCCGCAAACCGGGCCTTCTTTTTTCTCGAACTGTGCCTTCTTCCGCAGACCGGTTTCTCCGCAAACCGGACCTTCTTTATTTCCAGATTTTCAAAGTCCTAGCCGTTTTTGCGCCTGGCGTTGCTGCGCGGCGATTTTGGCTCGAGACGAGGCCACCTCGCCCGGGCGTCGGCGTGGCCAGCCGTAGGCGATCGAGCGGCCGATTGCCCCCCTTCAGGCGTCAGTAGCGAATGACGATCCGGGTGTTGCGACGGCCAAAGGTCTTGACAAGTGCGAACAGCCGCCGGGCGTTGCGCGGATGGAGACGCACGCAGCCATGGGATGCGGGCCGGCCGAGACGGCGGATTTCGTAGGTACCATGGATGGCATAGCCGCCATAGAAGAAGATCGAATGCGGCATGGGCGCGTTGTTGTACTTGCGCGAGTAGTGCATGCGGGCAAGCCACTTGGGCCTGAAGACCCCCGTCGGGGTGCGATAGCCGCGGCGACCCGTCGAGACCTTCCAGGAATGGCGCAGCGCACCATTGACGTAGACGCGCATGGTCTGTGAGGAGAGGTCAATCCTGGCAACCACCCGCGCCTCGGCGGCACTTGGAAGAATTGGCAGAAAGAGAGCGATGGCGAATGCAGTGAGAAGCGCGGTGTGACGCATGACATTGGCCCCCATGTTTTTTCCTTCAGATCCTCAAATCCCAGCGCCCTTGCTTTTAGCACAGTTTTGCAAACGCTCGGTAAGGTTGCGAGCGAAATGGCTCGGCAACTGTCGCCGCCGGGTAACACTCATGCCCTGAACCCGCCAGGGCCGTCATCCACCGGTGCAAGCCCCATGCCGCCCACCCACGCCTTTTTTGCGCCCAGCGAATCGGGCCATGGTTCGGCGAGTGTGAGCGAAAAGGAGCGTGGTCGCATGTCTGATCGTCGTCAGGGTTCGCGTCGGCGCAACGCTAGGCCGCCCGCCGAGCGGCCATCCAAGCGGGCGAAGGCGAAGACGACGCGCAAGCGCGGCGCGGCGGGGCCCGACATTCCGCCCTACCCCAAGAAGGTGATCGCCCTCGTCTATGACTTCGACGGCACCCTGTCGCCGCGGCCCATGCAAGAATACGGCTTCCTGCCGGCCATTGGCGAGAAGCCCGAGGAGTTCTGGAGCGAGGTCAATGAGAAGACCCGCGCACACAAGGCCGACGGGCTCATTGTTTACATGCAACTCATGTACAAGAAGGCGAAGGCGGCCGGGGTGGAGATCCGGCGTGACGATCTCGTGGCGCTGGGGCGCAAGATCGACTATTTTGAAGGAGTGACCACCTGGTTCGACGAGATCGAGCAATATATCGCGCTCCGCGCCGAGACGCCGGTGACGGTGCGCCACTATCTCATCTCCTCGGGCTTGCGCGAGATTATCGAAGGCACCGTGATCTACCCGCGCTTTCACAATGTTTTTGCGTCCGAGTATTTTTTCGAGCCCTATGAGCTGCCTTTTCCCAAGCGCGTGATCACCGATACCAACAAAACCCAGTTTCTCTTTCGCATCAACAAGGGCATCGAGGATCTCTCGAAGTCGATTAATCGCCACATGCCCGAGGACGAGCGCCCCATTCCGTTTGCCAACATGATCTATTTCGGCGATGGCGAGACCGATGTGCCCTCGATGGCGGTGACGCGGGCCAATGGCGGGCATGCCATTGCCGTCTATCCACCGGGCGGTTCTCGCAAGACCTGCGAGGAGCTCTATCGGGCGGGGCGGGTGGACTTCCATGCCCCGGCGGACTATCGCCCGGGCTCGGCGCTTTTTCGGCGCACAAGCCTTCTTATCGACCGCATTTTGGCCGATATTCGGGTGCGGGAGGAGCGATGGCGGCTCGAGCAC
>WGBL01000396.1 GCA_015494375.1 Hyphomicrobiales bacterium
ATGATGCAGGCGAGCGAGTTCCACGCCCGCCACCGCCGCGATGAGGGTTTTCAGGAGTGGCTCAAATCGAGCGGGCTGCTGTCCGACTTGCCATCGATCGAGGAGCTGTTGCGGCTCGACATGATGGGGATTAGCGCGATGGGCGTCGGCGTGGAAGATGGCGCGTTGGGTGCTGGTGCGCCGGGCGTGGGCGCGCCCGCTGGAGCTGCGAAGGCGCCAGGCCAAGCACCGGTGCCGGCGCAAGCACCGGTGCACTCCGCGCCAGCACCACCGCCCGCGCCGAAACCGCCCCTGGGCCCCATCGCCGGGGAATCCGGCGGCGAGTTGCCCGCGGCGGCCCGGGCTGCGGAGCTTGCCGCCGAGCCGAGCATGACGGACACAGCACCCGCGGCCTCTGCGCTGGCTTCAGTCGGCATGGGTGCCAATGCCCAACCCGAGCCCGAAAGCGGCGACGAAACACTTGCGCGCGCCCCAGTGACCGGCTTAAAGAACGCGACGGCCCCGCCATCAGGGCCGGGGGAGGCGGCAGAGGCCGGCCCGCCGGAAACGTCGTCGAGCGACTGGTCGGGCGACTATCTCGCCACCCTCTGGGGCCGCATCATCGCCCCGCTCACGCCCGTGGGGCCACGCTGCCACGACAGCGCGCGCACGCCCGACAGGACCGAGCAGGCCGCCGGCGACGACCGGGACCAGGTGAGCGCTGAGCACGCCCCGCCTGCGGGCACCACCAGTGCCGACCAGGTGAGCGCCGAGAGCGCCTTACCTGCGGGCGCCACCAGTGCCGACCAGGCGGGTGCACAGACCGCCCCGCCTGCGGGCACCACCAGCGCTCCTGCCCCCAGCCCGGCAAGCCCGCGCGCGCCCTCCCGCGCCCCTAGCGAGCGCGAATCGCACGCGGCGGCGCAAGCCCGCGAACCGCACACCGCCAACGAAGCCCACGGCACCGAAGCGCCCGCACAAGCTCCCGATACGCCGCCGGCGCCGGCCATGGATACGCTCGGCAACCTGGGCGACGCATTTGCGATCGGCCGGATGCTCGATCACACCGAGGCCCCGGTCACACTGTCCAAAAGCATCCTCCGTCGCCATGCCGCTATGCTCGGCGGCTCGGGCTCGGGCAAGACCACACTGGCGCTCTGTGTCGTCGAGCAGCTTCTCATGAGCGGCATTCCCGTGGTGCTCATTGACCGCAAGGGCGACCTTTGCAGCTACGCCAACCCCGACGTCTGGCGCGCAGAAGCGGGCGAGGATGAGAGCCGCCGCGCGCGCCGTGAGGAGCTCGGCTCGCTCATCGACGTGGCGATCTACACCCCGGGCCGCACCTCGGGCCGGCCCATCAGCATCACGCTCTTGCCCAACGGCATCGCCGAGTTGCCCGAGCACGAGCAGCAACAGCTCGCCAATGTCTCGGCCGCCGCCATCGCCGACATGCTACACCTCAAGAACTCGGCCACCCACCAGCGCCAGGGCGGCATTCTTTCGGTGGCGCTCAAGCTGCTCGGCTCGCACGCCAGCAAAGAGGTGACACTCGCCGACCTCATCTACATGCTCGAGAACGACGACGCCGAGCTCATCGAGCTCACCCAGCGCATGGACCCGAGCGGCAAGCTGCGGCGCGACCTCATCGCCCAGCTCGACTCGCTGCGCCACCGCAACTGGGCGCTCTTTGAAGGCGGCGGCGAGCCCCTGCGCATGGAGGCGCTTCTGGGGCTTGGGCCGTTTGCCCGGCCCGGCCGCACGCGGCTTTCGGTCATCTACACGGGCTTTCTTGGTGACAACGAGAATGTGCTCTTCTGGGTGGCGCAGTTCCTCTCAGAGGCGCACCGCTTCTGCCAGCGCAACCCGGCCGACGATCTCCAGGCGGTCATCCTTTTCGACGAGGCCGACCTCTACATCCCGGCCAACGCCCGGCCGGCGACGTCTGAGCCCTTGCAGGGGTTGCTCAAGCGCGCGCGCTCGGCGGGCATCGGACTCATATTGGCGACACAAAGCCCGGGCGACCTCGACTATCGCTCGCGCGATCAGATCACCTCGTGGTTCATCGGCCGGGTGCGCGAGGATACGGCTCTCAGAAAACTGCGCGCGGCCTTTGCCAGCGAGAGCGGGCTCGACCCGGCGCGGGTGCTGCCCAATCAGACGGTCGGCGAGTTCCATCTCATCCAGGAGGCCACCGTCAAACCGATGAAGGCGCAACGCTCGCTGATCCGCGCCGAGCAGGTGCCGTTCGACCGCATCGAGCAACTGGCGCGCGAGACGCGCGGCCAGGACAGCGCCCAGCTCAAGCTTCAGTTCTAGAGCTCTGGTGACGAACCGTCGAGACAACCTGACCAGCTGTGGCAATGACCGACAAGACGCCTGATGAGAGCTCTCACAGAACGACTTGACCATCTGATAAGAGGAAAAGGGCCTCACCCAAGCGGTCGGATTTTCTGCGCGGCGCTCACAGCCAGCGCATGAGGCGCATCAACGATCGGAGACCGCGTTAAACAGCTGGCGCCGCCAACCTCTGCTCCTGTGATAGCTCGAGCGCCGCCTGTAGGTGCGGCGCATGGTCCGCTGTCGCACCCGCGCCCTCGGCGTCGCCGTCAGGCGCATGGGGGTCCAATCCCTGCGCCAGCCACGCCTTATGGTCCTTGTTGCAGGCCTGCGTCTCTCCGGCCTTCGAGCGCCTGGGCGGCGGAGCGCTTTCTCGCCCGGCCGAATGACCCTTCCCCTCGTGGCAAACAGACCAGCCTGGCCCTGCTCGACCACCATACGCGTGGCGCTGTTGGAAGCGCCGGAGCTGAGCCCATAATAGCCTCGGCGAACAACCTGGAGCTGTGTTCTGGCGCGGCTCTTGCGCGCGCGCGCAAAACGCCGCTTGCGGCGTACTTTGCGCAGACGTTTTGCGATCAGCCGCGCATAGCGCCGTTTGGCCCGGCGCACCTTGCGATCAAGGCGTGCCAGATAGCGCTTGAGCTTTTTCTTTTTCTTTAGCTCGGCGTATTTGCGATGACGCGCGCGCTCGGCCTCCTCCCAGGGGTTGGGACGGCAACGGCAACTTGCCACATACTCCCGCTGATAGCGCCAGGCGTTGATCAGGCGGCTGTAGGGCCGGCCCCGGAGGTCGAACATGTCAACGGGATCAATCTCCGAGTTTGGATAATAGAAAAGCCGCGCGGGCGCTGCACAACTCGCGCGGCATGTGTATTCGTCACCGGCCAGATCCTTCTCATCCGCCGATTGGCTGACGGGCCAGAAAAAGCCGTCGCAAAGGCGCACGCAAACGGTCCGATATCCGCCATCACCATAGCTCGGCTCCTCGGACTTGTTGGCCCGTCCCCCATCGATCGGTGGGCGGGAGACGGTGCCCGGTATGGGCGAGAAAAACGTTGCTGGCTGCCTGGTTGTAAGAAGGCCGCTGCGAGGCACCGAGCCAAGCGTGCGGGCCGCATTCTGCACCGGCGCTTTCCTTGGCCCCCGCGTTGCCGCCTGCGAGGCCGCCCCCGTTTGCGGCCGCGGTGCCGCCCGGGCGCGCCGCTTCTTGCGCCGCTTGCGCCAGAACGACTCGCTGTTGATGGCGAAAAAGCCATCCTCCACCCCTTGCAACAGAATGACGCCCGACCGGTAGGCGTCACCGGCCGTGCGTTGCTCGCGCGGCCCATGGCGGCGGCCGTCCTCAGCCGAGATTGGACCCGCTCTCGCGACCAACCTTGCGCCCGAGGTGTCGTAGCTTTGATTGTAGCTCTCATAACGCACCTTCTCAGTGGCGACGAGAAGGCCCATGGGAAGAGCCAGCAACAGTATGACCAGCGTGATTTGAGAGAACCGTTCAGCGAGCCCGCCCCACCATTGCGGTGGCTGCCATCCCCCGAAGAACCCTGACATGCCTCCAGCCCCGTACGCTCCACTTAAGATGTCTCGGTGCCCCACCAGTGGGCACGTTAAACGGTTGCATTGCCAAGGCCAAGCCAAGATTTCGTCACAAGGCCGCCTAAAAACTGTTTCGTCGGAACTATGATTAACTTCCTCTGTTGAGGCGCTGGCTGGTGTCTTGCGAGGTCGATAATGGCCGCCCAGCCGGCCGCGGGCGGCTCCCTCAGCCGGCGGCCAGCCGCACGGCCCCATCGAGGCGAATGTGCGCGCCATTGAGCATCCCGTTCTCGCAGATATGGCGCACGAGGGCGGCAAACTCGCTCGGCTTGCCGAGGCGTGAGGGGAAGGGGACGGAGGCGGCGAGGGCCTCGCGTATGTCGTCGGGCAAGCCATCGAACATCGGCGTGTCGAAGAGCCCAGGCAGGATCGTGACGACACGAATGCCAGCGGGCGCCAGATCGCGCGCCAGCGGCAATGTCATGGCCAGCACACCGCCCTTCGAAGCAGCATAGGCGACCTGGCCCACCTGGCCCTCCACGGCCGCCACCGACGAGGTCGCGACAATGACGCCGCGCTCGCCGTCCTCGTTGATGGGATCGAGCGCCATCATGGCCGCCGCCGCTCGCGATGTGATGGCGAAGGTGCCCACCAGATTGATGTCGATGACGCGGCGGAACGAGGCGAGATCGTGAGGCTCGAGGGCGCCCGTCTCGCGGTCACGCCGCACGGTGCGCCTGCCGACAGCAATCCCGGCGCAATTGACGAGAATGCGCGCACTGCCATGGGCCTCGCGCGCCGCCTCGAGCGCGGACTCGATGCTGGCCTCGTCCGTCACGTCGCAGCGACAGAAAATCCCGCCGATCTCGCTCGCAAGGGTGCGGCCCGCATCCTCGTTGATATCAAAGACGGCAACCCGCACACCGGCCCGCGCCAGCTCCCTGGCGCTCGCGGCGCCAAGCCCCGAGGCGCCGCCGGTGACGATGGCCGAAAGGGTCTTGTCCAGTTGCATGCCTCTGCTCCTTTTGTCTTGGTTATCTTGATCCCGCCGGGCGCCGCCATCTTCGCGCTCATCCGCTTGTGCCAAGCGCCAGACCCGTCGTAAAGCCGGCTGTCAAGACGACTGCCACACCATTCACCATTGGGCCCGAGACAGCGACATTCGGCCCGAGAGACATGTTAGCGGCCGAGTAGAAGATCGGCCACGCGCGCGCCCAGCCACGCGCGCGAAGGTGTGAAGAACCTCCGCCCCCCATAGTGACGGATCGCAAGGGGCCAGACGGCCTGATCAATTGACGCGCTCGGTTCGCTCGGGCAGGTCGAGCGAAAAGGCGGGCACTTCGATCTCGAATGTCTCGCCATCCTCACCACGCATGCGATAGCTGCCCGACATGATGCCCGATGGCGTCGAAAGCGGCACCCCGCTCGTGTAGGTAAAGCTGTCGCCCGGCTCGATGAGCGGCTGCTCGCCGACAACGCCCGCGCCGCGCACCTCCTGCAAACGCCCGAGACCGTCGACAATGCGCCAATGGCGGGCGAGCAATTGCGCCGGATGGGGCGAATGGTTGGTGATGGTAATGGTGTAGGCCCAAAGGTAGTGATCCTCCTCGGGTGCGGACTGATGCTCGAGATAGAGCGGCTCGACCCGAACCTCGAAGCCGCGGGTGGTTGCTTTATACATGGCCATCGGCACTCCGGCGCAGTGATCGTTGAACCTTGTCTCCGATTGCGAAAATCGCCGGTTGACAGCGACACTTCAAGGCTTTTTCGCACTCTGTTAGAAGGGCAACGGGAGATGGCCAGTGGGCGCCCCACTACTGTCCGGTAGATTTTTCTGGACATGGCGCATGGAATTGATTCTGCTCCGTTACCAGATGGCTCGTGCATTCGGGACACGGTACGGTGCAACGTTGAGCCGCGATTGGTTGGTCCCTGCACCAGTCAATTTTATTCCCCCCTCCCCCTCGAGGGGGAGGGTCGGGGAG
>WGBL01000397.1 GCA_015494375.1 Hyphomicrobiales bacterium
GCAAGGACGAGCTGTACGATTTCTCCGACGAGGACGACGAGGCCTAATAGGACGCAAGAGGGAACCGGATGAGATCGATTGACGAATCGACACATCGACACAAGGACATTGGCGACAGCAAAAGGGACGCTCAGCAAGCGAGCCGCCCGAACAGAACGGCAGGGTTAAGCGCCCGCCGTTTTGTCCGAGATTGCGCATAGCCAACGCATAGCCAGCAAGTAAGGTAGCCGAACAGACATGCAAGACCCCCAAGACATCTACATGAACACCCTCGTGCCCATGGTGGTCGAGCAGACCAATCGTGGCGAGCGTGCCTATGACATCTATTCCCGGCTCCTGAAGGAGCGCATTATTTTCGTCACCGGCGTGGTTGAGGATCACATGGCGACGCTGGTGACCGCCCAACTTCTCTTTCTCGAAGCCGAGAACCCAAAAAAAGAGATCTCCATGTACATCAACTCGCCGGGCGGCGTTGTGACCTCGGGCCTGGCGATTTACGACACCATGCGCTTCATCCGCCCACCCGTCTCGACGCTCTGCATCGGCCAGGCGGCATCGATGGGCTCGCTGTTGCTGGCGGCGGGCGAGAAGGGCCTTCGTTATGCGCTGCCACATTCACGCATCATGGTGCATCAGCCCTCGGGCGGCTTTCAGGGCCAAGCGAGCGACATCGAGCGCCACGCCGAGGACATCCTGAAGATGAAACGCCGCCTCAATGAGCTTTATGCCGAGCATACCGGCCAGAGCTATGAGGTGATCGAGCGCACACTCGACCGCGATCACTTCATGAACGCCGAGGAGGCCCGCGAGTTCGGCCTGATCGATGCCGTGCTCGACAAGCGCAGCGAAGCGGCGAGCGAGGAGGCCGATGCCGATCCCGGAGTCGTCGACTGATTTGGCATAGAGTGAGCGGTGATGGCTGGTGTGACCGGCTTGGCACCTTGTTCCAGCCGCACTGCACTCGCTCAACAGTCGCTGCCGGCCACCTGCGCGCTGCTCGGCCATGCCCCGAGCACGCACCGCAACCTCTGGCTCGCGCGACGTTCGCCAAAGGGCGAGCGGCAAAAGGCGGCATAGCGGCAAAAGGCGGCAGAATGCGCCCTTGCGCGCTTGTGATGCGCGGCCCCCTGGCCCTCCGACAAAGGTTAACATATATGAGCGGTTATGATCGATTGCGGGTTGTGGCGCGCGGCCGCAAAACCGTCGGAATTGGCCAGCAGGCTGGGCCTTGAGGCAAGCCGAACGGCTGGGTTGGGCAAGCCCGACGCACCGCAGGCGGCCTCACCCCAGGCGGCCTTACCTCAGGTGGCCTCTGGTGCGCGGCCAGGTTGTCCACGCCAGTGTGGCAATTCGGTCGCGGGCCGCATCTGCCGAGAGGCAACTCGTTAATCGAATCTTGATCCCTCGAGGCATAGCATGTTGTGATTGGCCGCAACTGTCTTCGAGGTATCGCATGTGGGGCGGCGGCAATAAAAAACAGACAGCGGCGATGGTGGAATGAGCGAAAAAAACACTCTTTACTGTTCTTTCTGCGGCAAGAGCCAACATGAGGTGCGCAAGCTGATTGCGGGCCCGACAGTGTTCATTTGCGATGAATGCGTCGAGCTTTGCATGGACATCATCCGCGAAGAGAACAAGAGCTCGCTCGTGAAATCGAGCGACGGCGTACCCACACCCGAGGAAATCTGCAAGGTTCTCGACGACTACGTCATTGGACAATCGCACGCCAAGCGGGTGCTGTCCGTTGCCGTGCACAACCACTACAAGCGGCTCAATCACGCCAGCAAGAACAACGATGTCGAGCTTGCGAAGTCCAACATCCTGCTGATCGGGCCCACGGGCTGCGGCAAGACGCTACTGGCCCAGACGTTGGCGCGCATCCTCGATGTGCCCTTCACCATGGCCGATGCCACCACCCTCACCGAGGCGGGCTATGTCGGCGAGGATGTCGAGAACATCATCTTGAAGCTCTTGCAGGCGGCCGACTACAACGTCGAGCGGGCCCAACGGGGCATCGTCTATATCGACGAGGTCGACAAGATCAGCCGCAAGTCCGACAACCCCTCGATCACCCGCGATGTCTCGGGCGAGGGCGTCCAGCAGGCGCTCCTCAAGATCATGGAAGGCACCATCGCCAGTGTGCCGCCCCAGGGCGGGCGCAAGCACCCCCAGCAGGAGTTTCTGCAAGTCGACACCACCAACATCCTCTTTATCTGCGGGGGCGCCTTCGCCGGCCTCGAGAAGATCATCGCCCAGCGGGGCCGCTCCACATCAATCGGTTTCGGCGCCAAGGTGGAGGCCCAGGACGAGCGGCGCACCGGCGAGATCCTCAAGGAGGTGGAGCCCGAGGATCTCCTCAAGTTCGGCCTCATCCCCGAGTTCATCGGTCGGGTCCCGGTGCTGGCCACCCTCGAAGACCTCGATGAGGACTCGCTCGTCAAGATCCTGGTCGAGCCCAAGAATGCGCTCGTCAAGCAATACCAGCGCCTCTTCGAGATGGAGGACGTCGAGCTCTCGTTCTCCGATGAGGCGCTCCGGGGCATCGCCCGCAAGGCGATCCAGCGCAAGACGGGCGCCCGCGGCCTGCGCTCGATCATGGAATCGATTCTGCTTGATACCATGTTCGAGCTGCCGAGCCTTGAGCGGGTCGAGAAGGTGGTGATCACCCCCGAGACCATCGAGGGTGCCGCGCGACCGCTCAAGATCATCTCGGATCGCGGCGAGAAGGTCGAGTCGAGTGCGTGATCGCGCGAGCTGCGCGGGGCGGCACGGCGCGTGAGGCGACACGGCGCGGGCGCGGCACGATGCGTCAGGCAACACGGCGCGTGAGGCGGCAAGACGTCTCTTGCTTCGTCACCTCGCCGGCCGCCGATAAGAAGTGCCGAGAAGTGGCGACAAGACGCGTGCCGAATGGGCGTCGCAAGGTGCCACAATCGAGGCCACGATGGCGGGGCGCGCAGTCGAGCGGTCGGATGATGCCGGATGATCAAGTGAGCGTCGGTGATCTCGTCGCTGCTACCAATGCCCGCAGCCCTTGATTGGTGCTGTCAAAGTCTTATTTGCAGTGTAGGTTGGGCCCGAGCGCAGTGTGAGTTCTGGCTGGATCGCAGCTAGCGGCCTCAGCCCGGCATCGGCCGCGCAAGTGTGGCGCTTTGCGTGAGGGCACAGTGGCCAGCGGCCATTGTTGCGCCGCACGACGTCGCAACAGCGTGCAAAGCAGGGCTGCTCAAAGGGGTGCTGCCCAAGACCGCATGAGCCGAAGCCCGGTCCAAAGCCGCGCAAAAAGACCAGCGCGGCAAAACAAACCAAGCACGAGACCCAAGCCACTCCAAGACCAGCCAGCCGATACGAGAACAAGCTACAGACCAGAATAACGGGAAGAGCCAGCAGATGAGCGACATCAAGCAACGCGCGAGCACCGGCGGTCAAAACCTTTATCCGGTTTTGCCCCTTCGCGACATCGTTGTCTTTCCTTATATGATCGTGCCGCTTTTCGTCGGGCGCGAGAAATCCATTGCCGCGCTCGAGGAAGTGATGCGCAGCGATCGCCACATTCTGCTCGCTACCCAGAAGAATGCCAATGACGACGATCCCGACACCGATTCGATCTATTCGGTGGGCACACTGGCGGCCGTCTTGCAGCTCCTGAAGCTTCCCGACGGCACGGTCAAGGTGCTGGTCGAGGGCAGCGCGCGCGCGCGCATCGTCGGCTATACCGACCGCGCCGACTTTTTCGAGGCCCGGGTCGAGCCCATCGTCGAGGAGCTCGGCGCCGAGGATGAGATCGAGGCGCTGGCCCGCTCGGCCGTCTCGCATTTCGAGACTTATGTCAAGCTCAACAAAAAGATCTCGCCCGAGGTGCTGGGCACGGTGGCGCAGATCGACGACTATTCCAAGCTCGCCGATACCATCGCCTCGCACCTCGCCATCAAGATCGCCGACAAGCAGGAGATTCTCGAGATCAACTCCATCTCCGAGCGGCTCGAGCGCGTCTTTGCGCTCATGGAAAGCGAGATCTCGGTGCTCCAGGTGGAGAAGAAGATCCGCTCGCGCGTCAAGCGCCAGATGGAGAAGACCCAGCGCGAGTACTACCTGAATGAGCAGATGAAGGCCATTCAGAAGGAGCTCGGCGATTCAGACGAGCGCGACGATCTCGCCGAATTCGAGGAGAAGATCGAGAAGCTCAAGCTCTCCAAAGAGGCCAAGGAAAAGGCGCAGAGCGAGCTCAAGAAGCTCAAGCAGATGAGCCCGATGTCGGCCGAGGCCACCGTCGTGCGCAATTATCTCGACTGGCTGCTGTCGATCCCGTGGGGGGTCGAGGGCGAGATCAAGAAGGACCTCGCCGAGGCCGAGCGCATTCTCGAGGAAGAGCACTACGGCCTCGAGAAGGTGAAGGAGCGCATTATCGAGTACCTCGCAGTGCAAAAGCGCACCAACGAGTTCAAGGGCCCGATTCTGTGCCTTGTCGGCCCGCCCGGTGTCGGCAAGACCTCGCTCGGCAAGTCCATGGCCCGGGCGACAGGGCGCGAGTTCGTGCGCATGTCACTGGGCGGCGTGCGCGACGAGGCCGAAATCCGCGGCCACAGGCGCACCTATATCGGCTCGATGCCCGGAAAGGTCATCCAGTCCATGCGCAAGGCCAAAAAGATCAATCCGCTCTTCCTGTTCGATGAGATCGACAAGATGGGCCAGGATTTCCGTGGCGATCCGGCCTCGGCCTTGCTCGAGGTGCTCGATCCCGAGCAGAACAACACCTTCAACGATCATTACCTCGAGGTCGACTACGACCTTTCAAAGGTGATGTTCGTGACCACCGCCAACACGCTCAACATTCCGCCGGCGCTCATGGACCGGATGGAGATCATCCGCATCGCCGGCTATACCGAGGATGAGAAGATCGAGATTGCGCGCCGCCATCTCATTCCCAATCAGCTCAAGGCCCATGGCCTCAAGCCCGAGGAATGGCAGCTCGATGACGACGCGCTGCTCCAGATCATCCGCCGCTATACGCGCGAGGCGGGCGTGCGTTCGCTCGAGCGCGAGATCGCCAAGCTGGCCCGCAAGTCGGTGACCGAGCTCGAGCGCGAGCCCGAGAAGACGTCGGTGCATGTGACGCTCGACAATATCGCCGACTATCTGGGCGTGCCGAAGCATCGCTATGGCGAGGCCGAGCTCGAGGATCAGGTGGGCGTTGTCACGGGGCTTGCCTGGACCGAGGTTGGCGGCGAGCTCTTGACCGTCGAAGGCGTCATGATGCCCGGCAAGGGGCGCATGACGGTGACGGGCAACCTGCGCGAGGTGATGAAGGAATCGATCCAGGCCGCCAGCGCCTATGTCCGCTCGCGGGCGGTCGATTTCGGCATCAAGCCGCCTCTGTTCGAGAAAAAGGACATTCATGTCCATGTCCCCGAGGGCGCAACCCCCAAGGACGGGCCATCGGCCGGCGTCGCCATGGTCACGGCCATTGTTTCGGTGATGACGGGCATTCCCGTGCGTCGCGATGTGGCAATGACCGGGGAGATCACATTGCGCGGTCGGGTTCTGCCGATCGGCGGGCTCAAGGAGAAGCTGCTTGCGGCGCTCCGGGGCGGCATCAAGGTCGTGCTCATCCCGGAGGAGAACGCCAAGGACCTCGCCGAGATCCCTGACACGGTGAAGAACGGCCTCGACATTCGCCCCGTTGCGCGCATGGGCGAGGTGCTCGAGATTGCTCTCACGCGCATGCCCGAGCCCATTGAGTGGGACGAGGACCGGGCCGAAGCCGAAAGAGCCCCACTCTCGACCGAGGATGAGCAAGATGCGGGCAGCGTAACCGCGCACTGAGCTCTGGGGGCAGACTGAAACCTCGCCGCGCACGGACCTGGCGCGACACGAACCTGGCGCTACACGCACCTGGCGGCACACGAGCCTGCTCGCACACGGGAGAGGCCGCGTGCGATGCGGCCGGTGGTGGAGTCATGAGCCCTTGGCCGCACGCCGGCCTGGCGTCCGCTCTGCGCAACCGGAAGTTGTGCCAACGGTTGCCTTTGGCCCCACCAATAGCCCTTTGAATTCCTGTTTTCGCGGCGATTTTTGTAGTTGACGGGACCACTCGGCCGCGAATAAATGGGCGCGGCTGGCATGGGTTGAGGCCATGTTCCGGCAGCGGGGCCGCCACCGAGAAGCGACAAAGCAAACCACCAGCCCCGGATCGATCGGGAGGTGGGCCCTCCCTTCTCAGAGTTCACCAGTGTCGCATTCACTGAGGCAGAACGCTTCTCCTGTGCCCCCGGCGCTCAGCAGCCGGTAGTCATTCGATCACCGACGATCACCGATAAGGAAAGGACGAGGCCGATGAACAAGAAAGAACTGGTCGCTGCGGTCGCCGATGGGGCCGAGCTGACACGCGAGGCCGCAGGGGCGGCTGTCGATGCGCTTTTCGATGCCATCACCAGCGCCCTCAAGAAGGGTGATGAGGTTCGGGTTCCTGGTTTTGGCACCTTCAAGGTGGCGCGCCGGGCGGCTCGCGACGGCATCAACCCGGCAACCGGCCAGAAAATCCGCATCAAGGCATCGAATGTGCCCAAGTTCCAGGCGGGCCGTGCCCTCAAGGACGCCGTCAACTGACAAGAGCGCATAACGCCCGGCGGCGATCAGAAGCCGGAAGCCAGAAACCAGAAACCAGAAATCAGAA
>WGBL01000398.1 GCA_015494375.1 Hyphomicrobiales bacterium
ACTCGGCGCTCACTCCGTCTCGGTCCTCAGCGCTGGCCCTGCTGTCTGCGCCCCCGCCCCCCCGAGGCTTACCGGGTGGCGTCTTCTGCCGGGCCAGCAGCTCCTTGAGAACGGTCACCGCCTCATCGGGACGCTTGAGCCAATTGAGATTGAGCGCGCGCCTGATCTGGGCATCGAGCGCAAGCGGCGAGGAGGGCGGGATCTCGTCATAGAGCGCAATCGCGTCCCCATATTTCTTGGTCACCTCATAGACACTGGCAAGGGAGAACTTTGCGATGGGGAACTCTGGCTTCAGATAGAGCGCAAAGCGCAGATAGATGGTGCCGATATCAATCCCCCCTTCACCGGTGAGCGCTTCACCAAGACCATAAAACGCTTCCGCAAGCCCATCGCGCGGGGTGGCAACCAGCTTGGCAATGGCGCCGCCGCGATCGAGTTCGTCGAGAAGCCCGGCAACAAGGCTGTGGCGGCCCCCAAGCGCGGTAATATGCTTGAAGAGCACCGAGCGCGCACGCGCCAACTGCCCCCGGCTCGCCAAATGGCGGGCATAGCCGAGCGCAACGCGCACCGAGCGGGCCTCCTTCTTGAAAAGCTCTTCGAACGCCTTCTCAGCTTTCTCATCAAGCCCCGCCGCGTCGGCAATAAGCGCCCGATGATAGGCGCGATAGAAGGCCGTCACATCCCGCCTCTTGAGCTTCTCGAGCCGCTCGATAGCCGCTCTCGGGCGTCCCTCGGCAAACAGCACCCAGGCCCTTGCAAGCACCGAAGTGAGCTCTCCGATAAGCCCCGCGCCGGTTTTCTCGAGATGCTTTTCGGCTTCGCCATAGCGGCCGCTCTTGAATGCCTTAAGACCGAGCAAGATGCGTGCGAAACGGTGGTCGGGCTCGCGGGCGAGGATGCGTTTGGCCAGAGGCTCGGCACGCGGCCAATCGCCAATGGCGACCTCTGTCGCGAACAGCCTCTTAAGGATGCTCGTGTTGCCCGGATCGCGCGCAAGCGCCCGGCGATAGAAGTGGGCTGCCTCGCGCATCTCCCTCTGGCCGCGGGCATAGCGGCCGGCCAAATAGCTGCCAAAAAGCGACTGGCTTTGCCAGATGGTCTCGCCCCCATCCCTTGGGGATTGGGCGGCGGACGCTGCTTGCGGTGCGGAGGCAAGCAACGCGGCAAGCAATGCGCTTAGCATTAGCGACAGGAGCGTTGCTGGCAGGCGACTTACAAAACCCGGCGCCCGATTGACGATACTTGGCGCCCGATTGACAATTGCGGTCATGATATCAAATCCGGGTGAGCGGGTGCATGCAGTCCCGACGTCGGTCATTCTGGCAAGATCGGCATTGCCATCGTTGGTCGAACGCTGGGGCAACGGTTGAGAGAGCAAATCACGAGACGTCGAGGCCCTGGGACGCCCGTCGTATCGCGTCGTTTCTTGCATTTGGGCCAATTGTGCCAATCTGCTCAAATCGCATTTGCGCCGATCTCCTTTGGCGCCAACATACCAAGGCGCATGTTACCATAGCTTTAGCCATTTTGCTCACTTCTGCAATCAAGTGCAATCAAGCCAGCAGAACCTGCGCCGCAACGAAACCAATTCCGCAGTAAAGCCGGCGGTCCCACGGGCGTGATCTGCATTCCTGAAGCCGCCTCTTGGAGTGGATTTGGAAAAGACGACGTGCCCTGGTTCAGATACATGCCCTGGTTCAAATAGATGTGAGACACCGACACCGCGGCTGCCCTCGCCCGCTCGCGCGCCCGCCCGAGGCGCCCGCCAATGCACCTGGAGCCGGCAATGGCCCGCCTGGGGATGCCGAAGCGGGTGCTGCCGAGGATCGGGCTGCCGATGAGAGCGACGACAAAATGCCCGTCAGCTCTCCACACATTGACGATGGCTGATCAGCCAGGCTCGGTGGTGTCGTCCTGGTGCTCCTCAATGCGCGAGCCAGCCCTGCTCGTATCGCTTTCGCCCGCATCACCACTGGCCGCATCGCTACTGGCCGCATCGCTTCGCCGTGGATCGTCGCCGCCGAGATCGCCCGCGCCATCATCTCCGCCGGCTCTGGCTGCGGCCTGGTCTTGCGCGCTTCGGCCAACCGGCTCACCGCGCCCGGCTGCCGCCACCGCTGTCCCACCGCGTCCGCCAGAATCTGGGGCCTCGTTGTCCTCGTTAACGTTGTTGGGGAGATCGTTGGGGAGATCCTCGCCGGAGAGATGGCCGCGCCCGACCTTGTACGCACTTTCGAGCGCCTCGACGGCAAGTGCGGCGTCGGTGAAGTCCTCGTCATAGTCGTTGAGGCCGTCGAGGTTGGCGAGAACCGGGTTCGAGTTCCAGAGCGCCCGCAAGGCGCGGCGCCGGATGGCGTCGGGCACACCCTTCTTCATGAAGCGCGTGTAGTCGGAGTTGAAATCGAGTTTGTCGAAGTCGGTGTTCTCGAGCTCGCTGAGGTCGAGGTTCTCTTCGTCCTCTTCAGCCGCTTTGGCCCCTTCGGCTCCCACAGCCGAGTGGCGCGCCCCGCGCGCTGCATCGGCCGGCACAACGTCATCGCCGCATTGCTGCGGCGGCTCCCGGATTTGCGCGAGGTGCGCCGTCTGTGGCCCCATTTGCCCCAGGGGCTCCGACCCACTCGCTGTCTCCAGAGCTCCCGCCGGCTGCGCGCCATTCTCAGACTGGCGCGCGGCGACACGCGTTTGCCCGGCGCCTTTCTCAT
>WGBL01000399.1 GCA_015494375.1 Hyphomicrobiales bacterium
GGGCTGCCAAAGCCGCCGGAGCTGCCGGCCCCGCCGGGCGTACCCGCGCCCGCCTTCGACCATCTTGCGCCGGCTTGTTCTCGATTAAAGCCCCGAGCCCGTGCCCGCGCGCCAGATGCCGCCGCCGGCCTGGCCCGCCACGCCTGCCAAAGGCGCTCGCGGAAATCGCGCTGATACTGCCGACGCACATGGGGGTCGCGGATCTGGTCGATGCGCGCCATGAGCCGCTTCTCGAGTGCCGCGCGTCGCTCGGGTGTCGAGCAGTCGGCGCTCTCCCACTCGTGGCCCCAAAGGACATCGGCCATGGGGCGCGCGCCGGCGATCACTGCGGCAAGGGCCTGATGCCCCTCCTGGCGTACGAGGTCGTCGGGGTCGAGGCCCTGGGCAAGAAATGCAAACCTCAGGCTGCGGCCCGCCTCCAGCAACGGCAGCGCCGTCTCGATCGCCCGCAGCGCCGCCCGGCGGCCTGCCTCGTCACCATCAAAACAGAGCACCGGCTCGTCGGCCATGCGCCACAAAAGGGCAAGCTGGCCCTCGGTGAGCGCCGTGCCAAGCGGCGCGACCGTCTGGGGGAAGCCCGCCTGAGTGAGGGCGATCACGTCCATATAGCCTTCGACGGCGATGACGGTGCCCGCCTCAAAGGCGGCAGCGCGCGCGGCGCGGGCATTATAAAGCACCTCGCGCTTGTGAAAGAGCACGGTCTCGGGCGAATTGAGATACTTGGCGGGCTGTGCGGGATCAAGCGCCCGACCGCCAAAGCCGATGAGTGCGCCAGCGCCGTCGCGGATGGGAAACATGATGCGATTGCGAAAGCGGTCGTAGGGAACGCCCCCTTCGGCCTCACCCACCAGCATGCCGGCGCGCACCATCTCGTCAGGGCTGAAGCCGGCATCGCGAAGATGCGCCTTGAGTGCGCCGCGCTCGCCCGGCGCATAGCCGAGCTCGAAGCGGGCGATTGTTTCCGACGAGAGCCCCCGCCCCTCGAGATAGCGCCGCGCCTCGGCGCCGGCGGCGCTCGCGAGCTGGGCGCGATAGTAGTCGGCGGCTGTTTCCATCAGTCGCAGGAGGCGCTCCCGCTCGGCCTCGTGTTGGGCCGCCCTGGTGCTCGGCCTGGGCAATGTGACACCGGCCTCACGCGCCAGCTCGGCGACAGCCTCGGCAAAGCCGAGCCCTTCCATCTCGCAAACGAATTTGAAAATGTCCCCCGACGCCTGGCAGCCGAAGCAATAGTAGCGCCCTTTGCGATCCTCGGCATGAAACGAGGGGGTTTTTTCGCTGTGAAACGGGCAGCAGGCCCACCAGTCGCCCTTTGCCGGCTGCGATTTGCGCCTGTCCCAGGTGACATGCCGCCCCACCACCTGATTGATGGGCAGGCGGGCGCGGATTTCATCGAGGATGCGTGGGGGATAGCGCATGGCTTGGTGGCATGGCTTAGTGGTTTGAGCGAGGGGTCCAGGGTGCTCCGAAAGCCGTAGACGGGAAAACTGAGAACTGAAAGATCCGCGCGGCGCTGGATCCGCAAGGCGGTGGAAAGGGCCACGGAACCACAACGCGACAGGATCGGCTGGCAATGACGGCAAAGATACGATCCGAAGCGCAAGCGTATGCTTATGTTAGAGTGATTCGTTCCATAGTGGCACACGGCCGCCCCCTCCAACCGGCACACCGCACGGGCCGTGGTGCAAAGCGGGGACAACCCACGGGCAGGCGGGGCGCGCTCTTGCTTTTGCAGGATTGCAGGATCGTGGCCTCCGGTTCGAGTGGAGGTCTTTGTACAAGACGCACATTCCCCCGCAGCGATGTCGTACCGCCGGCAGCCATCCACTCAGTTGCGCAAGCTGAGCGTCGACCACCCGTCCTCTCGCCGTTGCCCTTGCCCTTGCCCACATTCCGCCAAAACAGGCTCCAGGACGTTGGGGAAAGGGGCCACCGCCATAGTTTCAACGCGCGCCGCAGCGCCGCCGCTCATGAAAACGGGCGCGACAATAGGCGCGCCGGACACGCCGGACACATCGTTTCGCGGTCCTGCGATGCGCTCGCACGGTCACTGGCGACCCGCCGACACCCCTCAGCAGTCTCAGCAGTCACTGAACAAGCTGGTGATACAGTCATAGGTGCCCTTGGCCGCCCGTCCGACGGCGTTCTTGGTCTTGCTCCAACCCTCTCGGAGCTTTTGGCCAAGGGTGCGGGTGCCCGTTTTGACGACCTTCCGGGCCTTCTCGATCTCGCTTTTCGAGCGCTCGATGGCGCGGCCTGTGACCTCGATCAGCGTCTTGGGCGGCTCAGTGCCCTTCTTTGTCGGCCCCTCGTCGCCCGCTTTGGTCGACCTTGGTTTGTTGCTCTGGGGCGCACCGTCCCCCTCGGAGGCCCGGCCCGAAGCGACGCTGTCGGGCGCACCACGCGCCCCGCTCTCGCCTTCGCCGTTTGCTGCCGATGGGCCCCCGGCGAGCGGGCGTTGAGGGCCAACATAAGTGAGCGCAACCCGTGGCCCCTCACAACCGCCGTCGGCGTTGCGCGCAGCAGTGCAGCGTGCGTGCCCACCCATGCGGGCCAAATTGACAATGCAATAGAGCTGAAGCGACTGGGCCGGCCGCCCGCCTTCGCCATAGCTCACGGCGCAATTGTAGGTCGCATCGGGCTCGCTGCAACGCACGCAGTAAGTCTGCTCGCGCGCCGGAAGGGTCCCGGGCAACGACAGGAGGGCCACCAGGAGGCAAGCGAGAAATCCACAAGCCTTGAACAGCCGCTGCATGCGCTCGCCCGAACCCAGCCGGTCCATGGTCCAAGACCCCCTTCAGCGCCTTTCCTGCATCCGACAGCAGCCCCACGCGGTGCTCCAAGGGTCTTCCCCTACGGGCTCGACATAATAGTAAGCTATCAGAGCGCTAAGACC
>WGBL01000400.1 GCA_015494375.1 Hyphomicrobiales bacterium
CAAGAAGATCGCGGCGCTGCAAGGTGCGCTCGCAAAGGCGGGCCAGGCTGCCCAAGTGCTGACACTCACCGATTCAATCGCCTGGCTTTTCAACATTCGCGGCCGCGATGTCCCGCATACGCCTGTGGTTTTGGCCTTTGCCATCGTCCACGCCCGCGGACGGCCGGAGCTCTTTGTCGATCGGCGCAAGCTTGGCGAAAAGGAGCACCGCACGCTTGCGCGCCTTGCGCGCCTTGCGCCGCCCGGCGCGCTCGAGAGCCGGCTCGCTGAGCTCGGCCGTCGCAAGGCCCGGGTGCGGCTCGATCCCGAGACCGCGGCCTACTGGTTCAAGCAGGTGCTCGAGGGGGCGGGCACCAAGGTCGTCGCCGGCGAGGACCTCACACGCGGCCCCAAGGCGCGCAAGAACAGGGTTGAGATCGCAGGCGCCCGGCGCGCCCACAAACGCGACGGCTGGGCATGTGTGCGCTTTCTCGCCTGGCTCGACCGTGAGGCGCCAAAGGGCCGGCTCGACGAGATCACCGCGGCGCAACAGCTCGAACGTTTTCGCCGGCGCACAGGCGCCCTTGAGGACCTGAGCTTCGATACCATCTCGGCTGCCGGGCCCAATGCCGCCATCGTCCACTATCGCGTCACCCGAAAGAGCAACCGCCCCATCGAGCCGGGCTCGCTCTACCTGGTCGATTCGGGCGGGCAATACCGCGACGGCACCACCGACATCACGCGCACCATCGCCATAGGCACCCCCACCGAAGAGATGCGCGCCGCCTTCACCCGCGTTCTCAAAGGCCATATCGCCATCGCCACGGCGCGCTTTCCCAGGGGCACGCGGGGGGTTGATCTCGACGCCTTCGCCCGTCGCGCACTTTGGGAGGCGGGGCTCGACTATGCCCACGGCACGGGCCATGGCGTGGGCAGCTTTCTCTCGGTTCATGAGGGCCCGGCGAGCATCTCGCGGCGTGGTATGGCGGCGCTTGAGCCTGGCATGATTCTCTCCAACGAGCCCGGCTACTACCGGCCGGGCGCCTTCGGCATCCGGATCGAGAACCTCGTGCTCGTGCGCGAGGTCGAGATAGCCGGTGCCGAGCATGAGATGCTCGCGTTCGAGACCCTCACACTTGCCCCCATCGATCGCACGCTCATTGTCGTCGATAAGCTCTCAGAAGACGAGCGCGCCTGGCTCGACGCCTACCACGCGCGGGTGTTGCGCACCCTTGCGGCGGAGCTCGACGCCCGCGACAGAGCCTGGCTCGAGAGGGCCTGCGCCCCCATCGGCCGAGCCCCGCCCCAATGACGCCCACGACATGACATGATGGCAGGCGTTGATCGGTCACGCCTCTATGAGTGGCGCAAACTCGGCGACCACCTTCTCGTAAACCGCCCGCTTGAAGGGGACGATGAGTGTGACCAGCTCATCCATGGCCGCCCAGCGCCAGCGGTCGAACTCGGGCTTGCCGCCATGGCGGGCCGAGATGTCGATCTCGCTGTCATCGCCCAGGAAGCGGGCGGCAAACCATTTCTGGCGCTGGCCGCGGTAGCGCCCCTTCCAGGCAACGCCGATGAGATGATCGGGGAGGTCATAGTAATGCCAATCGCGCGACTCGGCGATGATGCGAGCGCTCGTGACGCCGGTTTCCTCAACAAGCTCCCTCAAGGCCGCGGCCCGCGGCGTCTCGCCGGGATCAATGCCGCCCTGGGGCATCTGCCACCAGTCGCCGCGCCCCTCGGGCTCGCCCGGCATGTCGGCACGCCGGCCAACCCAGACCCGCCCCTCGCGATTGATCAACATCACCCCGACGCAGTCGCGATAGGGAAGCGTGCTCGGATCGACTTCGGCAGAGCTCATTTGTCGGTCTCGTTGGTCTTGTCGGTCTTGCTCATCTTGCGTCGTCGCCATAGTGCTCCCCTGTCGTGCGGATTGGTGCACCGTCGCATCTCGGCCCTGGATCGCCGGGTCGGAGCCTGCGCCCGCGAAGGCGGGTCCCGGGGATGACGGATTTCCTGGGGCTGTCTCCAGCAATTGAAGCCTATCAAAGTCTCCAATATCGGACTTCATGACTCATGGCCTCGCTCCTGCATGGGCCGAGCACGCCGCCATGGCTCGATTGGTTGGCTCGCTGGCATTAGAATGGTCAAGGAACAGCGCGATCGATTTGCTTGCGGTCCGCCCCCTGTTCATCCTCTCTCGCTCTGGCGCTCTCTCGCTCTGGCGCTCTCTCGCTCGGTCGCTCTGTCGCGTATGCATTTGCGATTGTCGTGCCGGGCCGTGCGCAGCGGGGCGCTGGCGCTCAAGCGGCGGCGCGCATTTTGCGCCGGGCGAGCAAGGTGAGATAGTCGAGCGCAATGGTTGCCGCCGCAAGGGCGGTTATCTCGGCATGATCATACGGCGGTGAGACCTCGACAAGGTCCATGCCGACAAAATCAATGTCGCCGAGCCCCTGGAGGATGCTGCGTGCCTGCCAGCTCGAAAGCCCGCCGCAAACGGGCGTGCCCGTGCCTGGAGCAAAGGCGGGATCGAGGCAATCGATATCGAAGCTGAGATAGGCGCGGGCATCGCCCACGACCTCGAGAATGCGGGCGATGGTTGCAGCAGGCCCGTTCTCATGCACCCAGTTGGCATCGATGATCGTCATCCCGTGGCTTTCGGGATTGCCTGAGCGGATGGCGACTTGCACCGAATGGGCAGGGTCGATGAGCCCCTCCTCGAGGGCATGGAAGAACATCGTGCCGTGATCGATGCGCCGGCCCTCCTCGCGCCAGGTGTCGGAGTGGGCATCGAATTGGACGAGCGCGAGCGGTCCATATTTCGCGGCATGGGCCTTGAGAAGCGGATAGGAGATGAAATGATCCCCGCCAAGCGTGAGCAGCGACGGGCCCGCGGCAATGAGGTTCCGGGCATGGGTCTCTATTGCGTGGGCAATCTCTGCGGGGGCGCCGACGTCGATATGGCAATCGCCATAATCAGCCACCTTCAGCACCTCGAAGGGATCGCCCTCATGGGGCCAGGCGCCGCCCGACCAGGCGAGCGTTGTCGAAGCGGCGCGGATGGCGCGCGGCCCGAAGCGACAGCCGGGCCGGTTGGTGACGGCGCAATCGAAGGGCACGCCGCTCACCACGACGTCGAAGCCTCTCACGTCCTTGGTATAGGGGCGGCGCAGAAAACTGAGTGCGCCGGCAAAAGTGAGCTCGGCGCCCAGGCCATGGGTGCCCTCGCGGTCGAGGGCCAGATCGATGTCTTTTGCTTGCGTCACCGCACTCGCCAGCTCTGCTGCTGCCGCCTTAACCGACCCGCTCGTTCCGCCTGCTGCCCCGCTTTACCTGACGACCCCGCTTGACCTGCCGGCCCTGCCGTAATCGCCGCCACCGTCACGGCCATTCTCGCGAGCCTTGCCTTCCCTCACGGCCCCGCCCCCGTCCTCGGGCGAGGGGCATCGAGGGACCATGGGGGCCCTGACGATCAGGCGGGCAGATTCTGCTCGATCTCGCGCAGCCGATCGAGGGTGTTTTGCGCCGCGGTCCGCTTGTCCTCGTCCTCGGCGTCGGCGACGTCCTCCTCCGCGTTGCGGATCTGCTCGGCCAGCCATTCGCGATCGATCTCATCGAGGTCGATGGCCTGCTGGGCGAGGATCGTAAGGCTCGACGGCGAGACGTCGGCTAGCCCGCTGCGCACGAAGATATGCTTGCGCGCGCCCTCGCTGAAATCAACCGTGATAACCCCGGGCCTCAGTGTGGAGAGCACCGGCGCATGCTCGGGCAGCACCGTGAAATCGCCTTCGCTGCCTGGCACCAGCACCTCGCTCGCTTCCGACGAGATGAGGAGACGCTCGGGCGAGACCAGCTCGAACTTGAATTTTTTCGCCATGTTCTTCCTCCCCGCTGTTTGCGTTCGAACCGCCGCCCACCTCTCTGCGCGACCGGTCCATCCATGACGTTCTGCTTGATTGCAGTGGGCGGAGGAGAGAGCAGACGGCATGACCGGCACCGGCCGCTGCTACGCTTCTCTCCTCTGACCCACCTCCCTGCCTGATCCAATCTCCGAGAACTTCATCCCCGAGCGCGTCTGTGGCCCCCAGAACATCTGATCGAAATGGAACCGGAACCGCTCCATCCCCGAGCGCGTCTGTGGCCGGTGCGCCTTTGCGGCCGGTGCGCCCTCATGGCCGGCGACCGGCCCGCTTCAGGCCGCCTCCGCCGCCAGCTTCTCGGCCTTCTTGACCGCCTCCTCGATGGTGCCGACCATATAAAAGGCGGGCTCGGGCAGATGGTCGTACTCGCCATCGCAGAGCCCCTTGAAGCCCTTGATCGTGTCCTCGAGGTCCACCAGCACACCGCGCGAGCCGGTAAAGACCTCGGCCACAAAGAACGGTTGGGAAAGAAAACGCTCGATCTTGCGGGCGCGGGCGACAATCAGCTTGTCGTCTTCCGAGAGCTCGTCCATGCCGAGGATGGCGATGATGTCCTGAAGCGCCTTATAGCGCTGCAAAATCTCCTGGACGCGGCGGGCCGTCTGGTAGTGCTCCTCGCCGACGATGCGCGGCTCGAGCACGCGCGAGGTCGAATCGAGCGGGTCGACCGCGGGGTAGATGCCCTTCTCGGCGATCGCGCGCGAGAGCACGGTGGTGGCATCGAGATGGGCGAATGTGGATGCCGGCGCCGGGTCGGTGAGGTCGTCGGCCGGAACGTAGACGGCCTGCACCGAGGTGATCGAGCCCTTGCTTGTCGAGGTGATGCGCTCTTGCATGCTGCCCATGTCGGTGCCGAGCGTGGGCTGATAGCCGACGGCCGAGGGGATGCGTCCGAGAAGGGCCGAGACCTCCGAGCCCGCCTGAGTAAAGCGGAAAATATTGTCCATGAAAAAGAGCACGTCCTGGCCCTGGTCGCGGAAATACTCGGCGATGGTGAGCCCAGTGAGCGCCACCCGCGCCCGGGCGCCAGGCGGCTCGTTCATCTGGCCATAAACGAGGGCGCATTTCGAGCCCTTGGCCGAGCCCTCCTTCTTGGGGTCCTTGTTCACCCCCGATTCGATCATCTCCCAATAAAGGTCGTTGCCTTCGCGGGTGCGCTCGCCAACCCCGGCGAAGACCGAATAGCCGCCATGCGCCTTGGCGATGTTGTTGATGAGCTCCATGATGAGCACGGTCTTGCCGACACCGGCGCCACCGAAAAGGCCGATCTTGCCACCCTTGGCATAAGGCGCCAGCAGATCGACCACCTTGATGCCCGTGACCAGAATCTCGGTCTCGGTGGATTGCTCGACAAGGGCGGGAGCGGGCGCGTGGATGGGGCGAATCTCCTCGGCCTCCACCTCGCCAGCCTCATCGACCGGCTCGCCGATGACATTGAGGATGCGCCCCAGTGTGCCCTCGCCCACGGGCACCGCGATCGCCTGGCCGGTGTCGCGCACCTCCTGGCCGCGGACAAGGCCGTCGGTGGTGTCCATGGCGATGGTGCGCACGGTGTTCTCGCCGAGATGCTGGGCGACCTCGAGCACAAGGCGCTTGCCTCGGTTCTCGGTCTCGAGCGCGTTCAGGATCGCCGGCAGCTCGCCCTCGAACTGGACATCGACCACCGCGCCCATGACCTGGGATATTCTACCGTGAGAGGTGTTTTGCGACATCATTCGAGCCCTTCAAATTCTTACCTCAAGCCTTTGAGGATTTTGCGGGGTGCGGTCTGCGCACTTCTCCAAACGGCCAAGTTCTTTTTCTGATGAGCGGCGAAATCAATTTGGGCGGCGATAGCAACGCAATCCTATTACGGGGCAAGCCCCTTCACGATCGCCGTGAAATCCGACCAATCCTCTACTCTGAATGCCCTCAAGTCGCGCACGACATTCGGGAACCATGGCAGGCTTCTCAGAGCCAGAATGGCGGTCACCATATTCCCCATGTCATTGTTCTCGGTTACGTAAACACTTCCCTGCACCCATTCGAAACCATAGGCTTTCAATGTCTTGGCGATTTGCTCATAGGCTGCTGAAACGCCCTTAGGATGGTGACGCTCGATCTCTTTGATGACGAGATCAAAGGTTATGGCAAACATTCTGCAATCGGATCCGCCAATAGCTTCGCGATGGGATAGGTGAGAACCTCTTGGGTGCCAAACACCTCTATGGTTGCCTCTTTATCGTTTTCAATCCTCTTGATCACATAGGCAACGCCATGGTCGCCAAATCGGCGCCACTGCCCCACCAGGTCCTGCGGCACCGTGTAATCCGCTCCTTTTTCTTCCTCGAATCCGGAAGAGTATTCCAGATCAGGCATTTCAGTCACTCCTACGGCTTCAATCAATTCGCCCCTTCCGCCGGCCTCGCTTCTCCTCACCTCTCCTCGCTTCAGCTATAGTCAGCAACAGCCCCTCGGCGCCTGAGCTGATCTCGATGAGCTCGTTAGTGATCTGGGCCTCCTGGGAGGGGCTGGGAGCGGCCCTTACGCAGCCACAGGGCTTGTCCTCGCAACGGAATACAGCTCAAAAATCTCAAGCATCCGCCAGTTCCAACCGACGCTCGATACGGTTCAACCGATCGTCAAAGCGATCCATTCATTGGTTAAGGCCCCCGATCATTGTGATGATCTGTCCTGTCGACACCTCAACCGTCGACATCCGTGATTTGAGATCGTGCATGTCATCTTTCAGCATGGAGAGATCGTCGCGGATCCGTCTCAAGTGCTCGAGGGCGATATTGTTGGTCTCGTTGCTCATCAATCAACCCACTGTGTCTGTCTCGCGATAAAGTGCGGTCTAATGCAACTGTCTCATAACGACCCGCCGCCGTCTACAGCGCCTCGGCACCCGAGATGATCTCGATGAGCTCGTTGGTGATCTGGGCCTGGCGGGTGCGGTTGTATTCAAGCGTCAGCCGCTCGATCATCTCGCCGGCATTGCGGGTGGCGTTGTCCATGGCCGCCATGCGTGCGCCCTGCTCGGATGCGGCGTTCTCGAGAAGCGCCCGGAAAATCTGGGTCGAGACGTTGCGCGGCAGGAGATCGCGCAGGATCTCGTCCTCGTCGGGCTCGTACTCATAGGCCGCGCCGCTCTCCCCGGCTGGCTCTCCCCCTTTGTCCTCGGCGCTTTCGGGCAGCGTTGCCGGAATCAGCCTGAGCGCCGTCGGCACCTGGCGGATGACCGAACGGAACTCGGAGAAAAAGAGCGTGCAGACATCGAACTCGCCCCGGTCGAACATGGCGAGCGCCTTCTCGCCGATGGCACGGGCGTGCTCGAACTCCACCGCCTTCACCTCTTTGAGGTCGATACGGTCGACGATCATGTCGCCGAACTCGCGCTTGAGGGCGTCAAAGCCCTTGCGCCCCACACAGAGGAGCTTGACCGTCTTGCCCTCGGCCAGGAGGCCGCGGGCGTGGTCGCGCGCGAGGCGCGCGATGTTGGAATTGAAACCGCCACAAAGCCCCCGCTCGGCGGTGGCGACAATGAGGAGATGGGTTTCGTCCCGCCCCGTGCCGACGAGGATCGGCGAGGCGCTTGCGGGATCGTTCACCCGCGCTGCCAGGTTGGCGATAATGCGGTCCATGCGCTCGGCATAGGGCCGCGCGGCCTCGGCCGCCTCCTGGGCGCGACGTAGCTTGGCCGCCGCAACCATCTGCATAGCCTTGGTGATCTTCTGTGTCGCCTTGACGCTGTTGATGCGGTTCTTGAGGTCTTTGAGGCTGGGCATCGCGCAATCCCGTTTGTTGCCAATGCTGCAATTCCCGCCCCGCTTGCCGTCGCAGGCTTTGGTTCTAGCGGCTCAAGGGTGCGGATGAGCGGATGATCTGTGGGCGCCTCTTGCTCGCCTGAACAGTTGGGTTGCTAGTCGCGTCTGGCGACGGTTGCCAATCGCCTCTGGCCACGATCTCACGCGACAAATGCCTTGGCAAAGCTCTCGATGGCCGCCTTGAGCTCGGCCGCAACCTCGTCCGAGAGCTCCTTGGTGGTGCGGATCGTCTCGAGGATGCCGCTGTGATTCTCGCGCATATACCGCAAGAGCTCCTCCTCGAAGCGGCCGATGTCTGAGAGCTCGAGATCGTCGAGAAAGCCGTGGGTGCCGGCATAGATCGAGACCACCTGCTCTTCGACCGGAAGGGGCGAGAACTGGGGCTGCTTGAGGAGCTCGGTCAGCCGCGCGCCGCGATTGAGAAGGCGCTGGGTGGCGGCGTCAAGATCAGAGCCGAACTGGGCGAACGCCGCCATTTCACGGTATTGCGCAAGCTCGCCCTTGATTGCGCTCGCCACCTGTTTCATGGCCTTGACCTGGGCCGCCGAGCCCACCCGCGAGACCGAAAGCCCGACATTGACCGCCGGGCGGATGCCCTGAAAGAAGAGATCGGTCTCAAGAAAGATTTGCCCGTCGGTGATCGAGATCACGTTGGTTGGGATGTAGGCCGAGACGTCGTTGGCCTGGGTCTCGATCACCGGCAGCGCTGTGAGCGAGCCGGCGCCGTTGTCATCATTCATCTTGGCGGCGCGCTCG
Source organism: Hyphomicrobiales bacterium (assembly GCA_015494375.1). Lineage (GTDB taxonomy): Bacteria > Pseudomonadota > Alphaproteobacteria > Rhizobiales > S144-23 > S144-23. The sequence goes on from WGBL01000400.1 coordinate 8,465, forward strand.
AGCAGCCGCGAATGGAGATAGAAGACATCGCCCGGATAGGCCTCGCGCCCCGGCGGGCGCCTGAGCAGCAGCGACATCTGGCGATAGGCGACGGCCTGTTTCGAGAGATCGTCATAGACGATGAGCGCGTGCATGCCGTTGTCGCGGAAATATTCGCCCATGGCGCAGCCGGTGAAGGGCGCCAGGAACTGCATCGGTGCGGGATCGGATGCGGTGGCCGCGACGACAATGGAATACTCCATGGCGCCGTTGTCCTCGAGCACCTTGATGAGCTGGGCAACCGTCGAGCGCTTCTGGCCGACTGCGACATAGATGCAATAGAGCTTCTGGCTTTCGTCGTCGCTGGCGTTGATCGATTTTTGGTTGAGAAACGTATCGAGCGCGATTGCAGTCTTGCCGGTCTGGCGGTCGCCGATAATGAGCTCGCGCTGGCCGCGGCCGATGGGGATGAGGGCGTCGATCGCCTTGATGCCGGTCTGTACGGGCTCGTGCACCGACTTGCGCGGAATGATGCCGGGCGCCTTGACATCGACGAGCCGCCGCTCGCTGGCCTCGATCGGCCCCTTGCCGTCAATGGGATTGCCGAGCGCATCGACGACCCGCCCCAAAAGCCCCTTGCCGACCGGCGCATCGACAATGGCGCCCGTGCGCTTGACGGTGTCGCCCTCCTTGATGGTGCGGTCCTCGCCGAAGATGACGACGCCGACGTTGTCGACCTCGAGATTGAGCGCCATGCCGCGGATGTTGCCCGGAAACTCGACGAGCTCACCGGCCTGGACATTGTCGAGGCCATAGACCCGGGCGATTCCGTCGCCGACACTCAGCACCTGGCCGATCTCCGAAACCTCGGCCTCCTTGCCGAAGTTCTTGATCTGCTCCTTTAAGATCGCGGAGATCTCTGCTGCCCGAATCTCCATCAGCCCACCTCTTTCATGGCAATCTTGAGATTGTTGAGTTTCGTCCGAATGGATGAATCGATCATGCGGCTGCCGACGCGCACCACTAGGCCACCGAGCAGCGACGGATCGACGCTTTCCTCGATTTGCACGGCTCTGCCAAGCCCGCTCCTGAGCTTTTCCGCAAGGGCCTGGCGCTGCTCATCAGTGAGGCGCGTGGCCGAGCGAACCTCGGCGGTCAGCTCACCGCGATGGCGCGCTCTCAAGGCGCGAAAGGCGCGGATCATGTCGCGAATGGCGAAGAGCCGGCGGTTGCGGATGACTAGCTGAATGAAATTGCGCGTGAGGCGCGAGAAGTCCGCTTTCGCGGCCACGGCCGCCATGGCCCTCGCCTGCTCGTCGGAGCGGAAGACCGGGCTGCGCACAAGGCGTGCGAGATCGGTGCTCTCGTCAAGGAGCAAGCGCAGCCGATCGAGATCGGCACTGATGCGCTCAAGCTCGTCCTCACCACGCTCGAGCGCCAGCTCGAAAAGCGCCGTCGCATAGCGTCCCGGCATGCCTGCGGTGAGTGAGTCACTGTCTGCCAGGTTTTGCGCTGTCATGGCTCACTTGCGCTGTCTGGGCTCACTTGCGCTGTCTGGGTTCACTTGCGCTG
>WGBL01000401.1 GCA_015494375.1 Hyphomicrobiales bacterium
GTTGTCGATCTCGACAAGGCCGAGCAAGCCATCCGCGCCGCGGTTGCGAGGGCCGAACGGATGGCTGGGCTCACCATCGACGAGGTCATCGTCACCGTCTCGTGCGGGCGGCCCAAGAGTCTCAACTTCAGTGCCAAGACCAGGCTCCGGCGCGGCCGGGTGGGCGAGGACGACCTCGTCCGGCTCTTCAACGCGGGCCTCGGCTATGCAGAGCAGAATGGGCGTATCGCACTCCAGCTTGCCGCCCTCAGCTATGGCATCAACGGCGTCAAGGGCATCCGTGCACCGGCCGGCATGATCGGCGAGGAGCTTCATGCCGACCTCCATGCCGTCACCGTCGACGCCGCGGCCCTCAACAATCTCATTGCCCTCGTCGAGCGCTCCTATCTCTCGGTCGCAGGGCTCGTCGCCGCGCCTTATGCCAGCGGCCTTGCGACGGTCACCGAAGAAGAGGCCCGCCTCGGCGTCACATGCATCGATATCGGCGCCGGCACCACCTCGATTTCGGTCTTTGCCGAGGGGCAATTCGTCTTCAGCGACGCCGTGGCCCTTGGCGGCGGCCACCTGAGCTACGACATCGCCCGCGCACTATCCACGCCCCTCAACGAAGCCGAGCGAATCAAAACGCTTTATGGCACTCTAGTTGCGGCAGGCTCGAGCGAATATGAGCCGGTGCCCTATCCGGTCATTGGTCGGGACAACGTGGAGATGCACCAGACCACGCAAGCAAAGCTGCGCCAGGTCATCCGGCCGCGCATCGAAGAAATTCTCACGCTTGTCGCCGAGCGCCTTGCGGCGAGCGGTTGCGAGCGTTTGGCGGGCGAGCGGGTTGTGCTCACCGGGGGTGCCAGCCAACTGACGGGATTGGGCGCATTTGCGGCTCATTTTCTCGGCAAGGCGGTGCGAATCGGCCGCCCCTCCCCCTTCGGGGCGGCGCCCGACAATGTGACGGGGCCCGCTTTCGCCAGTCTCATCGGGCTCGTGCACGCCACACTCTTGCCCAATCAGTCGTTCGTCGGCAGCGCCCTAGGCAAGGCGGACACCGCGGGCATGGGCTATCTCGGCCGTATGGGGCATTGGTTCAAAGAGAGTTTTTGGGAAGACAAGGAAGAATTGGCGACAGGCGCCTGACCGCCGGCTCGAGGCCCCAAATGTTGCGCGGGGCCGCGCGGTTCGTGTTCTTGAGTACCGATCGGCGGGGCGAATGTGCCGCGCGAAGACCAAGAAGACGAAAAGCGAGACCGGCATGAGCATCAAGCTGCAACTCCCGAATGTGACCGAGCTGAAGCCGAGAATCACCGTCATCGGCGTTGGTGGTGCGGGTGGTAACGCAGTCGAGAACATGATTGCCGCCAACCTCCAGGGCGTCGAGTTCGTCGTTGCCAACACCGATGCCCAGGCGCTTGCCGGCTCGAGCGCCGAACATCGCATTCAGCTTGGCGTCAATCTCACCGAAGGGCTCGGTGCCGGCTCACGGCCCGAAATCGGAGAAGCGGCCGCCGAGGAGGCCATCGACGAAATTCGCAACCAGCTTTCGGGCTCACATATGGTCTTCGTTGCCGCCGGCATGGGCGGGGGCACCGGCACCGGCGCCGCCAAGGTCGTTGCACGGGTCTCGCAGGAGCTCGGCATCCTCACGGTCGGGGTGGTCTCAAAGCCGTTTCATTTCGAGGGCAACCGGCGCATGCGCACGGCCGAAGCCGGCATTGCCGAGCTCGCCAAGCATGTCGACACCCTCATCGTCATTCCCAATCAAAACCTTTTCCGCATCGCCAATGAGCGGACCACCTTCGAGGAGGCCTTCCTGCTTGCCGACCAGGTCCTCCATGCCGGCATCTCGTGCATCACCGACCTCATGGTGCGTGAGGGGCTCATCAATCTCGACTTCGCCGACGTGCGCGCCATCATGATGAACATGGGCACCGCCATGATGGGAACCGGCGAGGCCGAGGGCGAGCGCCGCGCGATCGAGGCCGCCGAGCTCGCCATATCCAACCCGCTGCTCGACGAAGTCACGCTCAAGGGCGCCAAGGGTCTTCTCATTTCGATCTCCGGCACCCGTGAAATGACGCTCTATGAGGTCAACGAGGCCGCAAGCCGAATCCGTGAGGAGGTCGATGCCGACGCCAACATCATCCTGGGCGCAAGCTTCGACGAGACGCTTGGCTCCAAGATCAGGGTCTCGATTGTCGCCTCAGGACTTGAGGCCTCGGCCGCAGCCGCTTCGATGGGTGTGCCCCCAGGCCGGGCAGCGCCCTTGCCGGGCGATGGTGCCCTCGGGCGGGCGATCCTCGAGGCGCCCCCTGCCGGCGAGCAAGTGGCATCGGCGGAGGCGGGCGGGCCGAGCCCCGATAGCGAAAGCGCCCGTGAGCCCGCCGAGACCGTCGCCCTGAGCGAGCAACTGGCCGCCGCCATCGGTCCCGAGAAAAGCAAGCTCGAGGCTGACGATGACAGTGGCGAGGAAGGCCAATGGCAGAGCGAAGACGATGTCACCATCGAGCTGGGCCCGCCACAGCTCTTGCCAGAAGAGGCACAGCTCATGTCACCCTCAAGTGCTGAGGCGGGCAAAACCGATCCCGCGCCCATAAACGAAGCCGAGCCATTTGCCCCTGCGCCGCCCGAAGCCATCGAGCCGGCGCCTGTGCAGATACCCGAGCTCGATGCCTTCCCGCCCGTCGCCCAAAGGGAATACCGCGCCAAGACGGGTGAGGCGGCTCCTGATCCCGAGCCGCCCGTGCGCAAGAAGCGCGCATCACTCTTCGAGAGATTGGCGGCGCGCATGTCGGGGGCAGCCGAAGCACAAAGCAAACAGGAAATGCCGCCCAAGCCGCGTCAAGCCCCCAATCCCGGCGAAGCCGACCCCGGCCAGCCCACCCACAGCCATGGTCAGGAAATCCAGCGCACCACCGATGGGGCTCGCGTCCGTGGCAGCGAGACGCCGGGCTCGGATGGCCCAGACGAATCACATCCACAGGATGTGGAAATCCCTCAGTTTTTCCATGATGGCCGGGGACGATGAGGGCATCGGTTTGCAGATCTTAGCAAGCGACACACGCGCCAAGTTCTACTACAGGTTGCGCATCCTCACATCACCAAGCCCAAGCATTTGTGGGTGTCTCATTCCGTAACACTACGTAAGAAACCGTGATTTGTGGCCAAAGGGGCCGCCGCTGTATGCTCTGGGCTGTGGGGAAGCTGCCTATTCCTCCGAGCGCAGAGGGGAGCAGAGGCACTAGAGGGAACAGAGGGACTAGAGGGAGCAGAGGGACCGGAGGCGCATTCTGAGGGGACGCGCAGTCTGAGGGGAAGGCGCAACTTGGAGCGCAGGCGCAACTTGAGGTGAGTGCGCAACCTGAGGCGAAGGCGCTACCTAAGGGAGCGCGCAACCTGAAGCGCAAGAGTTCGGGGGAAGGCAGCAAGAGCTTGAAAGCATCAAGAGATTGAGAACGCCCGCGCCACACTGGAAAGGCGCGGCGTGTCGGGAAAAAAACTACCGGGGGCAAATAGTCGTAAGCGGGCCCGGCTACGTCAACCACAGGGGACACTCAGCTCGACTGAGCACAGGGGGACTGGGCAATATGGGCAAAGGATTTATCGGAGCTCGCCAAACCACAATAGCGCGTGAGATTGAGCTCAGCGGAACCGGGGTTCACAGCGGTGCGCCTGTCACGGTCACGCTTTATCCCGCAGAAGCCAACACCGGCATCCGCTTCGTCGTGGTCGACGGCGATAACGTTCAGGGCGAAATTTTCGCCGAGCACAAAGCCGTCTCCAACATCAGCCTCTGCACCATTCTGAGCGACGGCAACGGCTGCATGGTGGCAACGGTCGAGCATCTGCTTGCCGCCCTCAGGGGCCTCAGCATTGACAATATCGTCGTCGAAATCGACAGCAACGAGTTGCCGATCATGGACGGCAGTGCTGCGCCCTTCGTGCGCGCGCTTGATGAGGCGGGCATACGTGAGCTCAATGCGCCACGCAGATTCATCAAGGTGTTGAAGCCAATCCGCGTGCAGGACGGTCCCAGCTGGGGAGAAATCGCGCCTCATCCGGGCTTTCATCTCGACGTTGAGATCGATTTCGAGACGCCACTCATCGGTCGCCAGCGATACGCCATCGAGCTCAACCCAGGTGTCTTCCGGGCCGAGATCAGCCGCGCCCGCACCTTCGGCTTCATGCGTGATGTCGAGGCCCTTTGGAGAAGCCGCCGGGCCCTCGGTGCCTCGCTCGACAACACCGTGGTGCTCGATGATGATCGCGTCATCAATCCCGAAGGGCTTCGTTACGAAAATGAGTTCGTCCGCCACAAGCTGCTCGACGCTATCGGCGATCTGGCCTTGGCCGGCGCGCCCATTCTCGGCGCCTATCGCAGCTATCGCGGCGGCCATCGGCTCAACACTCGGGTCGTGCGTGCGCTCTTTGACGATCGGGACGCCTGGACGATCGTGAAAGCGCCGAGCATTGACGAGCCCATCAAGGCGGGCGCCCCGGTTGAGGTCGCCGCCGCCAATTTTGCCGCCGAGCGCAACTGACACCGCGTGCCACGGCTACCAGGGCCGGCGTCGGAAGCGTTGTCACTGGCCTTACCGTCCGTGACAACCGAGATCCCGCGCGCAACCATCCCGAGAAGACAATCACCGGCTCGAGAATCCCGGGAGCCGGCCGCGCCATCGGCAAAATGTCGACCAACGGCTGGTAGGGTGCACCGCCCCTTGCGGGAAAACTGCGGACACTTGCCGCAAAACGGGCGGGATGCGAGCATGGCCGCCGCATTCCGGCCAGCGGTTGCTCACATGCCAGCGGGCCTTGCCATCAACAGCCGATCGCATTCAAATGCACCGGGCGTTCACCAAGCCAGGGGTTGGGTCTCATGTCGATATGGCATTCTAGCAGTTCTAGCAGCTTGCAAGCGCGCCATGGCTTGGCGCTCGCTCTCACTTCGTTTTTCGCCTTATTCTGGATTGCGGTTTTGATCGCCTCAGGCGGGGCGCCGGCAATGGGCGCCGAAAGGCTCAGCGCCGGCCAGCGTGCCATCGCAGAGGCCGGCGAGGGCTTAGGCTCCGCCCGCCCCGGCCCCGTAATCGAGGTCCGGCTCGACAGGCCCGATGGCGTTTACCGCATCGGTGAAAATGTCACCGTGATCGTCAGGGTGCGAGAGGATGCCTACGTTACGGTTTTCGATCTCGGCACCTCCGGCATTGTCCATCAGCTCTTCCCCAACGCCTATCAGG
>WGBL01000402.1 GCA_015494375.1 Hyphomicrobiales bacterium
ATCTTGGCCTCGATGGCCTTGCGCTCGTCCTCCTCGAGCTTGTTGAACACCTCAGGCTCGATCACCTTGCCGTCGGCCATGGGCGCCATGGCGATGCCCGTCGGCGTCTTGAGGACGGCGATATTTTGAGCGCGTGCCTTCTCGGTGAGTTTCTCGAACGCCTCTTCGTGGGCCGCGCGCACCTCCTCGTCGATGGCCCGGCGCTGACTCTGATATTCGTCACTCTCGAAGATCGCCGGCACGGCGGTGCGCAGCTCGTCGATCACCTCGATCATGCCGCCCGCGAGCTGGCCGCAGCGCCCCGGCGGCAATCGCAACGCACGCGGCTTGTTGGGATCGCTGAAATTGTTGACATAGACCCAGCTCGGTGGCACCGGCTCGCGAGCGGCCTTCTCCGCGAGGAAGGCCTTGACGGCGGTCGACTTGCCGGCCGAGGGCGGGCCCAGAACGAAGAGGTTGAAATCCTCCTGGGCAATATTGGCGCCAAGCGCAATGGCCTTGAGGGCGCGCTCCTGACCAATAAGCCCCGAAGTGGGCGCAAGCTCGGCCGTTGAACGAAAGCCGAGACTTTGCGGGTCCACCTGCGGCTTCAGCCGCTCGGGTGCGAGCGCAAAGGACGCCCCATCGGCGTGCCGCAGGTCGCCGTTCGCCATCTCCCCCCTCCCTTCATCGATTGCGCTGTAATCGACTGCGCCGTGTCCCGGCCGCTTGCCGCTAGCGCTTGCGTTGGCGGTGGCGGTAGGCCCGTGCTCGGCAGCGCCCCGGGCGCCATTGCAGGGCTGAGGTGCCCTCGCTCCGCACGGCCTGCCGTCCTCACCCGCCTTTCGACCCTCTTGGCCGCCACCACGCGCCTCGGGCGCCCCACGGCTCCGACTGCTTTTCTCGCCCTCCTCACGCGCTTCGCGCTCCCGAGGCTCCTTGCGCTCGTCGTTCCGCGGCCGCCGCTTGCTCCATAGCCGGAAGATCATGACTGAGGGCCCTCGCTCTCCACGACAACGACACTGGCGACAGTTACGGCAGCCCTGAGATTATGGCAGCCGTCTAGTGTCCGAACCTGCCCCCGACCCCGAGGAACCCCAAGTCCGCGGCTGCCAACACCAATTCGGCTCGCGTCCGCGCCCCGATCAGCCGGCCGGCGGTCGCTCTCAGCGCGGCGCCCGCTTGGCGAGAATGCGCTGAAGCGTTCGCCGATGCATATTGAGACGCCGCGCCGTCTCCGAGACATTGCGATCGCAAAGCTCATAGACCCGCTGGATATGCTCCCAACGCACCCGGTCGGCCGACATGGGATTGTCGGGCGGGGGCGCCTTCTTGTCGGGCGGCGCCAGCAAGGCGTTGTAGACATCATCGGCATCGGCCGGCTTGGCGAGATAGTCGACAGCACCGAGTTTGACCGCCGTCACCGCTGTGGTGATATTGCCGTAACCGGTCAGGATGATGGCGCGGGCATCGGGCCGCAATCGCGCGAGCTCCTCGAGGACATCGAGGCCGTTGCCATCCTCGAGCCGCATGTCGACCACAGCAAAGGCGGGCGGCTCCCGACGCACCTCATCGAGTGCCTCGGCAATGGTCTGGGCAAGGCGCACCTCAAAACCGCGGCTTTCCATGGCGCGCCCAAGACGGGCCAGGAACGGCTTGTCGTCATCGACAATCAACAACCCCCGATCTTCGGGCAGATCGTTTTGCTCTGGTTTCTCTGTCAATGCGCTCTCCTTCGATTTTCCTCGAGCAATTCTAAACAATTCCCGGCCCTTGCGCCAAGTCTGTTGCAACATCGCAGTTGCCTTGTCGGCCCATGTCCTGGAAGGGGCATTGCCGGAAGGAGCATTGAAGGGCTTTCGAGGAGAGCCGAGGAGAGCGGAGAGTCGTCACGCAGTGCTCGTTGTCCGCCTCCTTTTCCTCTTACCAACAGAGGGGCGCGGATGCCTACAGAGGGACGCGGATAGCCTGCCGAACGGAGTTTCTCGCCAGGCGCAGCGGCATTCCAATTCAAAAAAAGAGCCGCTGCGAGAGCGGCTCAGAGGTTAACAGGGAGGCGTCAAACAGAGTGGACAGGTGCCACTCAGCATCCAGAAGACTGGATGGCCTCAATTAACCCTGTTCTGGCTAACAAACCGTTAATGGCCGCAACATTTCTGAGCAGGCGCAAGGGCCGCGTGCCGGCTTGCTGTGGCCGCGGCGCTCTGGCAATGCTCGAATGCATGTCAATTCGGCCCAACCATGCGCCCTGCTTGCTTTAGTCTGCGTATGGGACAGTCTGCGTATGGGACTTGCTCGAACGTCGGCCGAGCCATGTCGGCTTGGTAACGTCGGTTGAGAAAACGTCGGAAGCGTCGATAGCGAAATGAGACGAAATTAAAGCGCCGGTCCCACCCGGCTCAATGGAGGACAGCGCCCCATGACCAGCCTGCCCGACACGACCCATGTGCCCGAGACCATGAAGGCCATTGCCATCACAAGGCCTGGCGGCCCCGAGGTTCTGACCCTCTGCGAAGAGCCGACACCGGTACCGGGCAAAGGCCAGCTGCTCATCCGGGTCGAGGCCGCCGGCGTCAACCGCCCTGACATCCTGCAGCGCGAAGGCACCTATCCACCGCCCGAAGGCCATTCGCCGCTCCCCGGCCTCGAGGTTGCGGGCGAGGTCGTCGCCCTTGGAGATGAGGTTTCGCGCTATCGTTTGGGCGACCGCGTGACGGCGCTGGTCAACGGCGGCGGCTATGCCCAGTATTGTCTCGCCGACGTGGGGGCGGCCCTGCCTTTCCCCGAAGGTCTCGATTTCATTGCCGCGGCGGCCCTGCCCGAGACGGTGTTTACCGTCTGGCACAATGTCTTTGAGCGGGGACGACTGGTGGCTGGGGAATGGCTTCTGGTCCATGGCGGGGCCAGCGGCATCGGCACCACGGCCATCCAGATCGCCCACGCCCTCGGGGCAAAGGTGCTCGCCACCGCGGGCAGCAACGAAAAATGCCGCAAGTGCGAGGCGCTTGGCGCAACGCGCGCCATCAATTATCGGCGAGAAGACTTTGTGGAAGTTACCAAGACGGTTGCCGGTGGCGCCAATGTCATACTCGACATGGTGGGCGGGTCTTATATCGCCCGCAACATAAAGGCGGCCGCACCGGAGGGGCGCATCGTCCAGATTGCCTTTCTGGAGGGGGCGGTGGCAGAGGTCAACTTTGCCCCGCTCATGCTCAAGCGGCTCACCTTGACAGGATCGACTCTGCGGGCGCGATCGCGCGCCTTCAAGGCCGCGCTTGCCACAGCCGTCGAGACCAATGTTTGGCCGCTCATTGCCGAAGGCCGCGTGAAACCCGTCATCGACAGTGTTTTCGACCTCGCCGAGGCGGCGGATGCCCACAGGCGCATGGAGGCGGGCGCACATATCGGCAAGATCGTGCTGCGTGTGCGCCATCATGATGAGGCGCGATGATGAGGCGTGATGATTGGGCGTGACGTGATCCGCCATGATTCGCTATCCGCTGTGGTCCGACCCGGTTCGGCATCATCAGGTTTGTCGGTTTGAGCGCATGATC
>WGBL01000403.1 GCA_015494375.1 Hyphomicrobiales bacterium
GTCGGCCCGCGGCATGCTGGAGACGTTTGAGCGCTTCGCCAAACAGGAAGTCTTTTCGGCGACCTATCAAGACCCCTATGTGCGCAGCCACCCCATGGGCCGCGCCCGGCTCGCCCAGCTGCGCGAGGCGGCAAGCCGCAGCCCCTATTATGGCCGCCGCGATCCGCCCGAGCTCCAGCTCCGCCACGATCTCATGCGCGCCAAGCTCTCGGGCTATCTTGAGCGGCCCCGCACAGTTTTCAATCGCTACCCGGCAAGCGACCGGAGCCTGCCTGCACGCTATGCACGCGCCATCGCAACCTATTTCGCGAGCGGCATTGATCGCGCTCTGCCCGCCATCGAGGCGCTCATTCGCGCGCGGCCCAACAATCCCTATTTCTGGGAGCTCAAGGGCGACCTGCTCCTGCGCAGCGGCCGCGCCCAGGCCGCGATTGCGCCCTTGCGCAAGGCCAATCGCCTGACCAAAGGCAAGGCGCCACTCATCAAGCTGCGGCTTGCACAGGCGCTCCTCGCAGCCAAGGACAAACGCCAGCTCGATGAGGCGATCAAGCTGTTGCGAAACTCGCTTGTCGTTGAACGAAGCGCGCTGGGCTATCGGCAACTGGCCAGCGCCTACTGGCGAAAGCGGCGGCCGGGTGATGCCTATCTGGCCTCGGCACAAGCCTATTTGATTGAAGGCAAGTTGAAAGATGCCAAGCGATTTGCGAAAAGGGCGCAGGCTCAGTTCCCGCGTGGCAGCGCCAGCTGGATCAAGGCCGATGACATATTGAAATTCTCACCCTCCGGTTAGGGTGGTTGGTGGGCCCTCCCTCGATCGGGGACATGGCCGGTGTTGGCTTGGGGGCCCGAGCTGGCTTGGGGGAGCCGCGTTGGTTTGGGAGCCGGAAATGAAATGGGAAAGGGGGCATAGTTCGGGCGAGAAAGCGCGAAACGAGACCGGAGATCGCCAGGCGAGCATTAGTGACCAAAGGAGCATTAGTGACCAAAGGTGCATTAATGCCCAAGGGAACACTAACGACCAAGGAAACGTAAATGATATGTCGCCAGGTGATCGTCAGATGAGGAGCAACGACTTATGAGCACAACTGGAATCGCAAGCCTTGCGGCGCGCTTGAAGGAAAGCCCGAGCTTGCGCAAGGGGCTTGGCCTCCTGATTGTGGGGCTCGTCCTCGGCGGCGTCCTGATCAGCTTGCCAGGCCTGAGCACGCCCGAAGACGGCGCCCGAAACGATAAGGCCACAAGCGTGACGGACAACGCTGCCTCCAATGCCTTCGGCAACCTTTCGGGCACGGCCGCAAGCGCAGCAGCAGTCGAGCTCGCAAGCGCCAACATCGGCCCGGCTCAGCGCAAGGAAATCGAGGGGATCATTCGCAGCTATCTCCTCAACAATCCCGAGATCATACTCGAGATGCAGCGCGAGTTCGAGCGCCGCATGGAGGCCGCACAACAGGAGCGCATGAAGCTCGCGCTCAGCCAATACCGCGACGAAATCTTCTACAGCCCCACAACACCGGTCGCAGGCAACCCCAAGGGCGATGTGACAGTAGTCGAGTTCTTCGACTACAATTGCGGCTTCTGTCGGCGGGCGATCTCGGCCATGGCCAAGCTTGTCGAGAGCGACAAAAACGTTCGTTTCCTGTTCAAGGAATTCCCAATCTTCGGCAAGGATTCCGAGGCGGCTGCGCGCATTGCCGTTGCGGCCAAAAAGCAGGGCAAGTATTGGGAGATGCACCGGGCGCTCTTGGAGGCGCCAGGGCGCGCAAACGAAGCCAAGGGCCTGCGGATTGCCAAGAAGCTCGGCCTCGATATCGAGCAGCTCAAGCGTGACATGAACTCCGAAGAGGTCAAGAAGGAGATCCGAGACGCACAGGCGCTCGCTGATAAGCTTGGCATTCGTGGCACGCCACACTTCCTGATCGGCGATCAGGTGATTCCGGGTGCGCCCGAGAACCTTTATGAGCAGCTTGTCGAGAAGATCGCCCAGGTTCGCAAGAACGGCTGCGCCGTCTGCTAGTTCTTCGTCCGCGGAGTCCGTGGATTGCTGCGCTCGTCCCACTTGCCGAATGGGGCGGCTGCCGAAAAGGAGCGGCGCTAAGGTGTCGTGGTGTTGACCACACACCCCGCGGGGCGTTGCAGCTCGGGCTTTGGCGCGCGTATCAATACGAGAGGCAGAGGTCGCCGCGCATTCTCGAGATGGCAAAACCAATTTACATACTCAACGGGCCCAATCTCGATCTGCTGGGCAAGCGCGAGCCCGAGATCTATGGTGCGCAATCGCTTGCTGACATCGCCCAGGCCCTCGAGGATAAGGCACGCGAGCTCGGCCTTGAGATCGTCTTTCGGCAGAGCAATCACGAGGGCGAGCTTGTCGATTGGGTTCGAGAGGCCGGCGAGAAGGGGGCCGCGCTCATCATCAATGCCGCGGCCTACACCCACAGCTCGGTTGCGCTTCTTGACGCCATTCTCGCAAGCGGGCTGCCGTGCATCGAGGTGCATCTCTCGAACATCTATCGCCGCGAGGCGTTTCGCCACCACTCCTACATCTCCAAAGCGGCGACCGGTGTCATCTGCGGGCTCGGCAGCAAGGGCTATGAGTTGGCGCTCCTCGCACTGGCTGAGCGCCTTAAGGAAAACCGCTGAGGGGTGCCGGAACGGGGGGTGCGGTTCGCAAAAGGGCCTCGTTCGCAGAAGGGCTTAGTTCGCAGAAGGGCACAATTCGCGCCGAAGGACCCGAAGGGGTGTGATCCATAGAGCGGCACACAATTGTGATCCATAGAGCGTGTGATCCATAGAGCGGCACACAATCCATAGAGCGGCACACAATAGAGCAGCACGGAAAGGCTGAAGCGGCGGAAGGGCGATGGCAGACGACCAGATGGCAGGCGACGACAAAAACAGCACCAAGAGCGCATTCGAAAAAGAGCTCATCCGTGAGCTCGCCGATCTGCTCGGCGAGACAGGCCTGAGCGAAATCGAAATCGAGCGCCAGGGCCTGCGTGTACGCGTTGTGCGCGGCCCGAGCACACTGGCCCTCTCGGCACCGCCATCTCCAGCCGCTCCGGCATCCGGCGCCGAGAGTGTTGGCGGGGCAAGCGGCGGCGGCACCCCTCAAGCCGCACCTAGCCCGCACGCGGCGGGGGCGGCAGTCACGCCCTCGCCCTCGTCCGCATCGGGGCCCGCCGCCGGGCACGCCGGCGAGCATCCAGGCGCCGTGCCCTCGCCGATGGTGGGCACGGCCTATCGCGCCCCCGAGCCCGGCGCCCCGCCTTTCGTCGAGATCGGCAGCAAGGTCAGCGAAGGCCAAACGCTCCTTATCATCGAAGCCATGAAAACCATGAACCACATCCCGGCCCCGCGGGCCGGCACGGTGACCCAGATACTGGTCGAGGACGGCCAGCCGGTCGAGTTCGGCGAGCCGCTGGTGGTCATCGAGTGAGGCGATGTTCGACAAAATCCTGATCGCCAACCGCGGCGAGATTGCGCTGCGCATCCAGCGGGCCTGCAAGGAGCTCGGCATCGCCACCGTGGCCGTGCACTCAACGGCCGACGCCGATGCCATGCATGTGCGGCTTGCCGATGAAAGTGTCTGCATCGGCCCGCCGCGGGCCGCCGACAGCTACCTCAACATCCCGGCCCTCGTTGCGGCGTGCGAGATCACCGGCGCCGATGCGGTCCATCCGGGCTATGGCTTCTTGTCCGAGAACGCCCGCTTTGCCGAGATACTCGAGCACCACGACATCGCCTTCATCGGCCCTACGCCCGAGCACATCGGGCTCATGGGCGACAAGATCCGTGCCCGCGAGACCGCGGCCGGGCTTGGCATCCCGGTGGTGCCGGGCTCACGCGGCGCTGTGAGCAGCGACGACGAGGCGCGTCGCATTGCGGGCGAGATCGGCTATCCGGTGCTTGTGAAGGCCGCGGCCGGTGGCGGCGGGCGCGGCATGAAGGTGGCCGAAAACGAGGCGGCGCTCGAGAGCGCCCTGGCGACGGCGCGGGCGGAATCGAAGGCCGCATTCGGCGATGACACCCTCTATATCGAGAAGTTCCTCGGTCGCCCCCGCCATATCGAGGTGCAAGTCATCGGCGACGGGGCCGGCGGTGCTATCCACCTCGGCGAGCGCGAGTGCTCCCTCCAGCGCCGGCATCAGAAGATTTGGGAGGAGGCCCCCTCCCCCGCACTCAATGCCGAGGAGCGCGAGGAGATCGGCCGCATCGTCGCCAAGGCGGCGGCGGCACTCAACTATCGCGGTGTGGGCACGGTCGAATTCCTCTATGAGGATGGCCGCTTCTATTTCATCGAGATGAACACCCGCCTTCAGGTGGAGCATCCCGTCACCGAGATGATCACCGGCATCGATCTCGTGATCGAGCAAATCCGCATTGCCGCCGGGATGCCACTCAGTGTGAGCCAGGACGAAGTCACGTTCTCGGGCCATGCCATCGAATGCCGCATCAACGCCGAAAACCCCAGGACGTTCGCCCCCTCGCCCGGTCGCATCGCCTATTTCCATCCGCCCGGTGGGCTTGGCGTTCGCGTGGATTCAGGCGTCTATCACGGCTATGCCATCCCCCCCTACTACGACAGCCTCATCGGCAAGCTCATCGTTCACGGCAAGAACCGCACCGAATGCCTGATGCGCCTCAAGCGGGCACTCGGCGAGTTCGTCATCGACGGCATAGAGACGACGATTCCCCTCCACAGCGCGCTGATCGCCGAGCCCGACGTCGCCAACGGCACCTACGACATCCACTGGCTCGAGGCGTTCCTGGCGCGGCAGTGAGGGCCGGACGAACCTATTGCCTCCAAGGTGGCACACAACGGAATAGCGCACATTGGCGGTATCCGTCGCGTGGTGTTTGCGCAGACGGCCCGTCTCGTGGTGTTTGCGCAGACAGCCCGTCGCGTGCGCGGGCAACTCGGCCCGTGCATGAACAACGCATTGACTCCAATCGGCGGACCGACTAGCAGTTGAAGCGGGACACGCCTCCCCAACGAGGCGCGGCTATCTGGAAGGATAGAAAAATGAGCGACCTTGAGGCTCCGGCCAGGCGGCCGGCCGATCCGCGCTTTTCGTCGGGCCCCTGTGTCAAGCGGCCCGGCTGGTCTCCGGAACATCTCGCAAAAGCCGTATTGGGGCGCTCCCACCGCGCCGAGGCGGGGCGGGCGCGGCTTCGGCGTGCCATCACCGAGACACATGCGCTCCTCGAGCTTCCCGCAGACTATCGCCTCGCCATTCTGCCCGCATCGGACACGGGCGCCTTCGAGGCCGC
>WGBL01000404.1 GCA_015494375.1 Hyphomicrobiales bacterium
AGCTGTGTCTCAATCGCCGGCCGTGGTGTGCTGCTCAGAGGAGCATCGGGCTCCGGCAAATCCGATCTTGCGTTGCGCCTTATCATGTCGGGCCCCTGTAAAGTCGAGGGCGCGCCCGCGCGGCTCGTGGCCGATGATCAGGTTGTGCTCTTGCGCCGAGGCGAAAGTGTCGTGGCGCAACCGCCACCGGCCATCAAGGGCAAGCTCGAGGTGCGTGGCATTGGTATTGTGGACGTGGCAAGCGTGGACGAAACGGAGGTGCGTCTCGTCGTCGACCTCGTTGCGCGCGAAGAGGTCGAGCGCCTGCCCGACAGCAACCGGGCTATGACGCTTCTGGGAATTGCGATCCCGCTTGTTGCGCTCGATGCGCGAGAGCCCTCGGCACCCATCAAGGTCTTGATCGCGCTCGAGAAACTTGGCAGCGGGAATGCCTGCCCCCATGGTGTATGCTGACGCGAGAGCGACCGATCAGTCCCCGCAGCGGCCGGTGTGCTGACGGATGGCTCAAAATCGCAGCGGGCGGGCGATGGGCGCCCCCGACCGCCGGGGGCGGTGGGCCGCCGGCGGGCAGAATCGCTTGTCAGTGCGGCGCCTGCGCCAGCAATCGAGGGCGGCGCGGCTGTGGCGGTGCGAGGCAATACGAGACGAGGCGAATGAAGGCGGATGATTGGTTTGGTCATCGTCACCCATGGCGGCTTGGCGCGTGAGTTTCGTTCGGCGGTGGAACACATCGTCGGCCCGCAGGCACAGCTTGCCACCATCTCCATCGGGCCGGACGACGACATGGAGGCGCGTCGCCGCGAATTGCTTGATGCGGTGCGCGCCGTCGACGAGGGCCGCGGCGTCATCATCCTGACGGACATGTTCGGGGGCACGCCGTCCAATCTTGCGATCTCGGTCATGGACGATGCCCAGGTGGAAGTGATCGCCGGGGTCAATCTGCCCATGCTGGTCAAGCTGGTGAGCATCCGAAAGGACAGCTCACTCGAGAGTGCGATCAGCGAGGCGCGCGAGGCCGGGCGCAAGTATATTAGCGTTGCCAGCCAGATTCTTGCGGGCCAGTCATAGCAGCTTAATCGGGGACAGTTGATTGGGGGTAGCGTACAATTTCTGCTCTTGAGGTGGTGCCGGCGTTCGCATCAGACTCGGAAAGAAAATGCACTGTTCCCAATTGGCGGGAGGCGGCGGTCTTGGGGGAGAAGCGGCGCTGTCGCGCTTTGGCGACCATCAACAATGAGAAGGGGTTGCATGCCCGGGCTTCGGCCCAGTTCGTCCGCTGTGCTGAGCAGTTCGACGCCGTGGTGCGGGTTACGCGGGATTCGCAGACCGTTGGCGGCACCTCCATCATGGGGCTCATGATGCTGGCGGCGGGCCCGGGCTGCGTCATCGAGATCGAGACAGAGGGGCCCGAGGCCGAGCCGGCCCTCGAGGCGCTCGTTGATCTGGTCTCGCGAGGGTTCGGGGAGGCCTGAGGAGGCTTGGGAAGGCGATGTTCTTGAGGAATGCGCCCACTCTTCAACTTGTTCACGCCTTTCGTTGCGGAACAGTCACGGTTGACATCAATTGCGAATCTGTGCCCTGCCTTGGCCTTGCCTATGAAACCCGCCTTCGGCTAATTTGGCGCTGGTCGATCCAAAGTGCCGCGTGACCTTACGAGCCAACGCGTATGCCAGGCGGTTGATGGACTGCGCCAAGTCGCAAATGGGCGCGCAAAGCCGCAAATTGGAGCGGGGGCCGCAAATTGGAGCGGGGAAGGCCGCAATCAGTGGCGCCTAGCCGCAAAAGGAATGCGGCGGGCCGCGGCATTGGCCAGGGGGCGAGTTGAGGTCCTTCCAAACCGGATCGGCGCGTTTTCTTCAGTAGTACCAAGCGTTTGTATGTTGGCCTCTGGGCGGGGCTGAGTGGTGTGTGCGCCTCTCTTTTGAAGGCGCGCCGTCGCATTTCATGCCTTGTCGCGTTGGGGGCTGAGTTCAACTCGTCTCAACGACTGTCGGAAAGGCGACGTCGACGAGACGAGCCAGGGGATTTATTGTGAGGAGGCTTCGATAAGAACATGGCCTGGACAGAAGAACGTGTTGAGCTGCTAAAGAAACTCTGGGCCGAGGGGCTGAGTGCGAGCCAGATAGCCAACCGCTTTGGTGATATCACGCGCAATGCCGTGATCGGCAAGGTGCATCGGCTCGGGCTTGCCGGTCGGGCGACGACACAGCGGATCAAAGCGACACGCACTCGCAAGCAGTCCAGCAAACCGCGGCGTGCGCGTTCGCCCCGTTTTCCGAGATTGCCGGGCGCACGCGAGGCCCTGCGAAAGCTTGGTTCCGAACCCTTGCCCGAGCGCTCATTTGAGATCGAGGGCGAGCTCGAAATACCGCTCGAGGAGCGGGCTAGCATCGAGACATTGACACCGCATTCGTGCCGCTGGCCGATCGGTGATCCAACCCATGAGGACTTCCACTTTTGCGGGCGCACAAAGATGCCCGGCCTGCCCTATTGCGAGTTTCATGCGCACAAGGCCTATCAGCCTTTGCAGTCTTCAGCAGGACGCAAGACCGAGCCCGCGGTGCGACAGGCAATCGCCGGCTGAGCCGATGCGGGGCCGGGCGGCGGGGCGGAAGCCATAAGCCAAAAGCCCGAAGCCCCAGGCCGGAAATCAGAAGCGGAATGGGGAGCGCGACGGGTCGTCCTCGAAATCCCGCAGCGCCAAGACGGTGCAAGATGGCACTCGTTGCGGCCGCAGGATTGCGGGGACGACAAGGCCCGGCGCCGCGCCTCCTTCTGATTTCTGACTTTTGGTT
Source organism: Hyphomicrobiales bacterium (assembly GCA_015494375.1). Classification (GTDB taxonomy): domain Bacteria; phylum Pseudomonadota; class Alphaproteobacteria; order Rhizobiales; family S144-23; genus S144-23. The sequence goes on from WGBL01000404.1 coordinate 2,796, forward strand.
TCCGGTTCTGGTTTCCAGCTTCGGGCTTCCGGCTCAAAGCTCGGTGTATTTGCGCGCCGTCCCGCGCGCTTTTTCCACCGGGTATTTGCACTCGTTGGCAGCGATCTTTTGGGACGCCGCTCGGCCGAGATCGATGCCGGCCCGCTCGGCGATAAGCAGCAGATAGAGAAAAACATCCGCACACTCTTCGGCGAGCCGCTTGGCAAAAGCCTCCTCAGCAATTGCCTCCTCGACCACTGCTTCCCCTTTCCATTGGGTGAGCTCCAAAAGCTCGGCCGCCTCGAGATTGAGCGAGATGATCAAATCCTTGAGCGAGTGGAACTGCCGCCAGTCGCGGGCATCGCGAAAGGCGATGAGGCGCGCGGTCAGCTCTTCGAGTGTCGGCCTTTGAGTGTCGGTGGGCACTGCCGTATTCATTTGTCGTCCTGTCGTCTCTCTTCGTTATTGTTTTCCAGTCGTTGG
>WGBL01000405.1 GCA_015494375.1 Hyphomicrobiales bacterium
ACCATGGCGAGATCGAACGCCAAGGCCAAAGCGGAGAACACATGTGCATTCTGGAGCAAGGGGAGCCAGCGAAAGGCCGGCTCCACCGATCCGAGGGTGGCGTTGTAGGAGACGGATGCGAGCGCCATCGCAACCGTAATGACCGCGCCGCTCACAATTGCCAGGGGGTGCCAGAGCTTCATGGGGCACCTCCCTCATTGGAGCTTGCGTGCGGTGCGGGGTTGAGCTCGCAGTCATTGGCGAGCTCGTTGCCCCAGATGTCCCATCCGGGCGTCCTGGTGCGGGCGAAGAGCTCGATCCTCGGCACGTCACCACAGATGCGCACAATGAGATCGCGCACGATGTCCGGCTTTTGCGAGTGCCGGCGTCGCGGCGCAACAACGAGCGACGACACACGTGTGTCGCGGCGGATCGGCCGGCCGCGCTTGGCGATGAGGCACAGCTCGACGTTCTGGCGCGTCCAGTAGCCCATGCCGAGCACAGGTGTGCGGGACTTGGGGTAGAGCTTCACCCAGGAAAACCCATTGGAGACATAAGAAAAGCCCCACGCATCGATGACGCGGAATGCGTCGGGCAATCGGCTCATCACGGCCCAGAGGAAGAGGAGCGCATTGTCGTGGGCGATATCGCGCACCGGCAGGGCGCAGATCGCCTCGGTCGTCATGAGCGGGTAGGCATGCCTTCTGGAAAGGGAGGGAAAACCCGAGCCGCCATAGTCCCATGGCGGGTCGGCATAGATGATGTTGTATTTACTCATCGAAGTCCTCTTTTGTGGGTTTGCAAGAGGACTCCCAAATTATGCATCGCTTGGGCGCTGTAAACGTGGGCGCAAGAGCGCTTATGCGCCGTCAAAGGCGCTCACAACGACAAAGGGCGACACATCAAAAGAGCGTGATGTCGCGCCTTGGCGTGCCGTGGCGCGGTAGGGCGGGCGATGGCGTGCCAGCGCTCGTCAATATTCCTCCCAGACATCCGCGGGGTCGCTGTCATCGCGCGGGGTCTCATGCGCTGCGGGGCTTGACTGTGCGGACAGTGCGACCTTCGGTTGTACCGCCAGCCGCTGCCGGCTCGCGTTCAACAACACCTCGAAGGTCTCCTCGCTCATGGACGCCATTCCTTCGGCCGTCCCGAAGGGGATGGAGATGGGGACGGCCTGAGACGTGAGGTTGCGGACGAATGCGGCAAAGTGGGTCCTGTCCCCCTCCTTGCGCATGGCGGTCAGGAACTCCGGCCGGGTGCGCATCTCGGGGGCGAGCTGGCGTGCGTCTTTGTCCGAAATGCCGCCGGCGAGCTTGATCGACGTGTTGGTCATGATGGAGGCGGGCAGGCTGCGCGAGAGTTGGCCCAGATACTGGTGCGCCATAATGAGCCCGAGCTTGTACTTGCGCGCCTGAATGAGCAGGCTGTCGATCTGATCGTCGAAATACTCCGACGCCTCGTCGATCCAGAGGAAGGTGGGTCGCCGCGCCTCGGGCGGCAGGGTCGCACGCTCAAAGGCGGCCTTGAGGGTGAGGGCGATCATATAGCGGCCGAAGATCGAGGAGGCCTCGGATTTCAGAAAGTCCTTGGCCGTGTTCACGAACACAATCCCGCCCTTGTTCAGCACCTCGAACAGGTCGAGGCGGTTGCGGGCATTCGCGAACATGCGCTCGAAGGCGGGGTTTTGCAGCACGCCATAGAGCCGGCGGAGGATTTGCTCGCGCGTCGGCGCATAGGCCTTCGTGAAGAACTGATCCTCGAAGAAGCCGCGCGCGATCGGAGGCAGAGACTGGATGGCATCCATATAGGGCGCGGCGTCCTTCAAGAGATCATGGAGGGTGTGGATGGTCGAGCCCGGAATGGCCAGCATGAGCTGCGCCAAGAAGCGGAACACCATGGCCTGCTTCTGCGTGAGCTCGGCGCCGAGCAGGCCGCCGAAGATGTAGTCGTAAATCTCGATGATGCCGGCAAGCACCTGCTCGCGGTCTTTCTGGCTGTAGGCGGCGAGACGATGGGAGTGGATATCGAAGAGATTGAGGGCGGGCGGGAAGGCGACATCCGAGGGATCAACGATCAGGACGCGCTCGGCGAGGGAGCCTTGGACCAGGGGATCGAAACGTTCGAGGCGCGTCAGGGTGCGGATCATGTCGCCATGGCTGTCGAGGATCACGATGGCTGGCACCTGAGCGTTCGGCCGCATGAGATCGGCGACGATGAGATGCTGCATGGCCTGGGTCTTGCCATGGCCGGTGCCTGCCAGGATATGCATGTGCTCGAAGCGGGTCGCCTCGGGGATCGTGAAGGGCACCTCTGTTGTCAGGAGATCGAGGAGTGGTGTGCGGGCGAAGTAGCGCCGTGCCACGTCCTGAGCCGACTCGGATTGGCAGTGAACCGGAAGGGTGGGGTCGGCAAAATCATATTCGAGGAGATTGCGGGCAGGATCGATGACGACGCCGGAGGCCTCGAGAATGTTCGCATAGAGTTGTCGACTGAGGCCGTCAAAGAGACGGCGTTCGGTCACGTCCCGATTGGAGATGAATTGGCCGAGAAGCCGGGTCATGAGGTCGTGAGGCTCACGCACCAAGGCGATGAGCGGAATGGTGATTTGAGCGCTTGCGCGCGATTGATCCGAAGCGATGGCCTGTGGCAGCGCCTCAAAGAGCGTGTCGAGGAGCGCACAGAGCAGGCGAATGGCGGCATCGCAATGCTCAGAGCTTGTCAGGACGGTGATGCGGTGGCGCAGATCGGAGGCCAGGTCATCCAGCTCAACGAAGGAAAGGTCATGGGGATCGGGGAGGTCACGAGGAATGAAGGCGGGCTCTTCGATCAGGATGTGGTGAAGGGTGCGTGCGAGGTCGCTCTCGAGGCGGTCGTCGAGGGCAAGGCCGGCCTCGGCTGCGAGGTGGCCGACGATGGCGCGGGTGAGCCTTGTGCGCTCTTCGTCGGTTTTCCAGGGGGATTGCTCCCAAGCGGTCTCATAGGTGGAGATGAGGCGCGCTGTCTCGCTGCGGTCGGCAAGAGGATCGTAAGGCGATGATCGGGTGCCCCGGGGATCGGGGACACCCGCGCCACGCAATCGGTCAACAAGGAGGTCGACCAGCAATTTGCCAGGCATGACGGAAATTTATGCGGCAGAGGGGACGAATGCGTCGCTTTCATAGTTCATGGCGGCGAGGACTTCGGTTTTGATGGCCTCGGTGTTTTCAAGGATCATCTGCTCGGCTGCGACGATCTCACGAATCGAATGTGCAGTGATGGTCTTGCCTTGCTCGAGCTCATGCAAGCGGATGATTTGTTCGGCTTGGGCTTTGCGCGCCTTGAACAACCACCAGGCAAGCTTAAAGGGCGCCGTCCAAATGAACATGGAAATCTTAAGAACGACTAGGAGCGGGAAGAAGATAATCGCTGAGGGGCCGCTGAAGATGGAAAGCCAGAAGTTCGCTCGCCACTTTGTGCTTGCGCGTTTGCGTTCCAGCTTAAGAAGTTGGTCTTCCCTTTCCTCTTCAATCTTGGGATCGACGTAGACGCACTCGTTCCAATAGCCATAGTCCTGGGCGGCGGCGCGGAACTCTGGCGTCATTTCGGCAGCGACAAGCAGCGAAAACGTCGGCTTGTCGGACTTGGACCGGCTGCGTTTGAAAATCAGTTTGCAATGCTCCTGTGTCATGGGAAAGGCTCCGTCATTTTGGCCATAGAAGTGATCGCCCGGAGACCTGTGCGATCAAATAAAAGGGGGCGTGAGTCGCCGGAAAGTTCCAGTCATCGTTGAAAGAAATCCACAATTCTTTTCTCGACCTTGTCCCGCGGCCGTCCGAAGCGAATGCGGCTATGGCGTTTCAGATGCTTAGAACGGGCATGGAGCGCTCCCAAGGGGGCGAATGTCTCGATGCGCATGGGGCTCGACGGCGCGCCAGCTGTCTGGATGGAGGCCCAGGCATGGTAGTTCGGCAGGTCACGGAGCTGGTCGGGGTTGGGGAGGTCGAGCTGGCGGGCGATGATTGGGGCATCCTGGGCGCCGGTGCGAAAGGCGATGAGCGAGCCGACATTGCCGAAGACGGCCTCGCGCAGGGAATTGGGGAGTTGGTCGAGATACTGGTGGGCGAGGGTGAGCGTCAGGCCATATTTGCGCGCCTCTGAGAGAATGAGCGCAAAGCCCGAGGTCGAGAAGCTCTGGAACTCATCGACATAGAGGTGAAACGGATGGCGCGCCTCTTTCGCGACGTCGCGTCGCGAAAGCGCCACCTGGGCCAGTGCCGTGACCAGCAGCGCACCGAGGAGATGGGCGGGACCTTCCCCGAGGGCGCCCTTGGAGAGATTGGCGATCAGGACCCGGCCATCATCCATCATGAAGCGCAGGTCGATGGTGCTTTTGGGCTGGGCGATGATATTTCGGATCGCTGGCGTCATCAGCACGCGGCCGACCTTGTTGAGGACGGGCGCAATGGCCTCCTCGCGGAACTTTGGGGGATAGGCCGCAAACTCGTGGCTCTTGAAGGCGCGCACGACCGGATCGCGCACAAAGCCCACACAGGCGTTCCGATAGGCCTCATCCTGCAACAGGCGGGGAAGGCCCAAGAGCGTGGCGTTCGGCACGTCCAGAGCCAAGCGCACCGCATGGGCAAAGATATGTTCGAGTCTCTTTTGCTTCCCGCTCCTCGCCTTCGGCTCGTCGTTCGCCTCTTGGCTGCGTCCCGCTCCTCGCCTTCGGCTCGTCGTTCGCCTCTTGGCTGCGTCCCGCTCCTCGCCTTCGGCTCGTCGTTCGCCTCTTGGCCCCCAGAAGTCGGAACCAAAAAGAGAGGCATGGAGGGCCGAAGGCTCGAAAGGGAACTCTCAAATGCT
>WGBL01000406.1 GCA_015494375.1 Hyphomicrobiales bacterium
GTCGAGCAACTGAGGGCAACTGACGGCAACTGGCAGCAACTGACGAGGGCGGATGCGGGGGCTCGCGAGGAGCCCCGTCCCCACTCTCACTGCCAACTCCCGATCACGCTTTCGACGTCGGCTCGCTTGCGTCCGGCTCATCCGACTTGTCCCGCTTCTCTGATGCGGCCGCAGCGGCGCCTCCCTCGCCTGCGGCCGTCTCTTCTTCCTCCACCGGCTCAGTCGCAGTGGCGTCATCTTTCGCCCCAGGTGCGGCTGGAGCCTTCCCGGCCTCGCCGCCCTCACCTTTTGCAGCTTTCTGTGCGACATCGGATCGTGCACCCGATTTGGCTGCCCGTTCGGCAAGTCGCGCCTGCCGCTCCTTGAGTGCCCGCTCGCGTTCCGCAACCGCCTTCTCGCGTTCCTCGAGCCGCTTCTCGCGGCTCTCGCGCTCGTATTCATCCTCGGTGCCAAACATGGCCTTGACGGCCTTGATCGCAATCCCAATGACAAAGAAAAGCAGGATGCGTGAGACAATCACGAACCCCATGAACACAAGCTGCTCGTCCTTGACGAGAAAACGCACCCAGACATTGACCGCCGAGGTTGAGCCAATGCTTTTCATGGAACTCAAGAGCCAGTCCTTGAAATGGTTGGCCTGGATCTGCAGGAACTCGAGCTGCTCGGGGAAATAGAGGGCGCAGAGTGCGAGCGCGACCGCACCCAACAGCAGCGAGAGAAAGATATTGGTGGTGGCGCGAACCAATCCTGACAAGATGTTTCTCCTTCTCGGAGACGGCAATCGAACCCCGGCGACACCGGCAACCCTTTGCGTCCTCTGCGATGGCTGCGGTCATTCTTTGATCCGGTCCGCTCACCGGTGGCATGCTAGCACCAGGTGCATCATGAGGGAAATGACCGGTTGGGCACACAGGTGCACAAAATTGTGCGCCAAGCAGGCTAAGCGCGCGCACGCGCCTCGTCTTCATGCAAGCGGGCGCTGCGCAAGGCGGCAACAGGCGCGCGCACGTTGAGGCCTGCAAAGAAGCGCGCAAGGCGCGGCTCGAGCCAGCGGACGAATGCGATCGCCCCGGCCGTCACCAGCGCGCCGCCCAGGACATCGGCGATATAGTGCGCGCCATCGAAGGGCGTCGTGGCGATGATGCCGAGGTTCCAGATCACCACAGGCACAAGCCAGAGCCCGGTCCTGCGCATGACATAGATGAGAATGAGCGAGACCGCTGTGTGAAAAGAGGGAAAGGTCACGATGCCCTGGCTGTCGGTGAGGGGCAATTGGCGCATGCTGCCATCGCGGATGGCATAGAAATGCTCGAGGTATGTATATCCGGCTCCGGGCTTGAGGCGGTCGAAGAGCTCGAAGGGCGGCGCGAAATGGGCATAGGCCCCCGCCGCAGGCAGGAGCCCCGCAATGGCGGCCGTTGCGGTGCCTGTTAGGATAAAGAGGGTGACAAACTCATCGAGGCGCCGCGTTTGGCCTCTCAAGGTCAAATAGAGTGCCACGAGGATCATCGCCACAAACGAGGAATTATAAAGTTTGCCCGAGTAGGCGCCCACCCAGGAGGGAAGCTTCGCCAGAGCCTCGATGGTCGCCAGCCAGTCAAAACCGAGCCAGGCGTCGAACGCAGCCAGGTGGCGGTCGATCAACGGCAGGCCGAGGCTTGCCATCAGATACGAAAAAAGAATTCCGGCTGGCAGAAAAGCGAAATAGGTGAAGAGGCTCCAGCAGGGCCCGGCGATTTTGCGGTTCGGCCGCCAGAGTGTGTAGACGGTGCCGAAGGCAGCAAAGATTGCACAGAACACCACAGCGCCGCGGAACTTGATAAGCGCCGGCAATTCGAACCCGGCGAGTTGGCTCCAAACAATATCGATCACCGCGAGGAGGGCGATGAGCGCCAGATTGAACTTAATGAGTGGCGACATTGGAGTGCTCGCTTCGTCTTCTTGAAATATTTTGCGGTCGCGGTTTCGAGCTCAGGACGCGGCCTTTTTTGCGTCTGGTCCCACCGCTACGGGTTGATGTGCATAAAGGCATCAATAGTCCGCAAGGGCAGTAAAGTTGTGTTTAATCTCGCCCCCACATGCTCACATTATTGCCAGACTGAGAGAGGCCCATAGAAGAGCGGTTGCAAGCCGAGCAAATGAAAAGCCGCCCACCAAGCAGTGGGCGGCCCTTCGGTCCCACTTGGTCGCCGTACAAGGCGAGCAAGTTGTTTGGACAATAGTCGTCGCTTAGTTGCCGGCGTTTTGGAGGTTGGTTGCGACCGAGTTGAAGGTGTTGGCAACTTCCTGGCCGGCAAGAGTAACAGCACCGATGATGGCAACGCCGATAAGTGCGGCGATGAGGCCATACTCAATCGCGGTGGCGCCCGACTCGTCCTTGCGGAAACGTGCAACAAGATTCTTCATGATGGAACTCTCCCATACCTAGGATTTTCAAGACTGCGATCGTTCGTCTGCCCGACTGCTCATCAAGCAGCGCTGAACGATGCCGACAGTAGGATCATGGTTCTAATATCCAGTTAATGCGCCCGACAATTCCATGCAAAACAAAGGAAATATGTTCCGATCATATGAATTTATTTGGTTTAAATGAAATATATTCACGAACCAAATCGAAACAAGCAAAGATATATTCTGCGACTATATTGTAATGCTATTGTATAACTGAGGATTCAGTTGGCTAACTTTTTGTTTATCCCTGACAACTGCTTGTCTCAGCGCCCCCCTGACATCGTGCCGCCTCGGAGCGTTGGAAGGAAATTGCTGGCAATGGGAGCCACCAAGACTTGGCCTCAGGGGCGCAGCTCTCCGTTTGGCAAGGGCGTTTGCATTTCATTCACCAATTTGCGCTTTGATGCGCCAAAGCGTGAAATTCGCCCTTTGCCGGTTGTGGCGGCGGCAATTCCAAGAGGGATCCCAAGATGCAAATCGCAAAAAAGACCGGATTGTGGCTCGCATTTCTTGTGGCTGTGCTGACGGTTGGTGGGATTGTAGCTGCCGATGCTCGCGCCGGAATGCGCGCCCCCCGCACAGCCTTGGACCTCAAGGTCAAGTATGATCAGGTGCGCCTCTTCCGTCTCGACGCCCCTGCAAGCGAGGTGATCGTCGGCAACCCCTCGATTGCCGATGTCACATTGCTGAGCAGCAAACGCCTGGCGATCGCAGGCAGGACGTATGGCACCACCAATCTTATCGTGCTCGATGCCGAAGGGCGCGTGATCACCGAACGCCGCCTCGTCGTCGAGGGTGAGAATGCGCACATCGTCAATCTTGCGCGCGGCACAGACCGGCAGAGCTACAACTGCACACCGCGCTGCCGGTCCATTCTGGTCATTGGCGACGAAAAGGATTATTTCAATCGCGTGGCCAGCCAGTCCAAGACCAAGATGCAGATTTCGGAATCGGTCGCCGCGGGCAATACGACGAGCGAGTAAGCCGGCATAGCCAGGGGCGGTCTCGCGGCTTGTTTCCTCTGGGGCGCCCCACACGCTCGAGGTGGGCGTTACTCTCCATGCCGTGCCATAGTGCCATAACGTGACGAAAGTCGCGGGATTGCCCTCTTTCTTTTGTCGCCTCTTGTCGCCTCGTGACAAATCACATCAGGACGCAAGGGCCAAGCCGGCGCTCGGCTTGGCCTTTGTCTTTGGGCAACAAACTCATGAATGGCGCTCAGCTCTGTCTGCATGAGGTGGCGCGAAGGCGCGTCCCGCTTGGCAACGCCCGCTCGGCCGCCTAGCATAGCGTAGCTGACGACGGCCGCCGGCAACGGATGTGCGCCAGCGGACGCCCGCCCGGCAAGTGCCGCTCTTTGCACATCGCAGTATCGCAGCGGGTAGCTGTATCGCAGCAAGTACAAGTAGGTGGGTGATGGGGCCATGGCCATGGCGAGTGAGCAGGCGGTCGAGCGTGTCGACGCCACCGCGCTCGAGAGCGCGCTCAGAGAGCTTAAGGGGCGCTTTGGCGAGCGCTTGTCGACGGGGCCTTCGGTGCGCAATCAGCATGCGCATTCGCTCACCTGGATTGCGCCCCAGCCGCCCGATGCCGTGGTCTTTGCCGAAAGCACCGAAGAGGTGGCCGATGTCGTGAGAATTTGCGCCGCGTATGGTGTGCCGCTCATCCCCTTCGGCTCTGGCACCTCGATTGAGGGGCAGGTGAATGCGCCCTTGGGCGGCATCTCGCTCGACCTCGGCGCCATGAACCGCATTCTCGCGGTCAACGAAAGCGATCTCGACTGTATCGTCGAAGCGGGGGTGACGCGCAGCCAGATCAACGAGCACTTGCGCGACCGCGGGCTCTTTTTCCCGGTCGATCCGGGGGCCGAGAATGCCACCCTCGGCGGCATGGCGGCGACGCGGGCCTCGGGCACCACCACGGTGCGTTATGGCACCATGCGCGACAATGTGCTGAACGTGACGGCCGTCATGGCCGACGGCCGCATCGTGCGCACGGCGCGTCGTGCGCGCAAGTCGGCGGCCGGCTATGACCTCACCCATCTGCTCGTGGGCTCGGAAGGCACCCTCGGCATTATCACCGCGCTCACCTTGCGGCTCTATGGCATTCCCGAGACGATTCTTGCCGCCGTCTGTCCGTTCAAGACCATCGATGGCGCCTGCAACGCCGTCATTGCGGCCATTCAGATGGGCCTCGGGCTTGCGCGTATGGAATTCCTCGACGAGGTGCAGGTGCGCGCGTGCAACGCCTATTCAGGGCTCGACCTCGCCGAGACGCCCACCCTCTTTCTCGAGTTCCATGGCACGGCCGCGGCGGCGCGTGAACAGGTCGAGAGCTTTCGCGCCATCGCCGAGGAGGAGGGCGCGCTCGGCTTCGAGTGGGCGGAGCGGGTCGAGGATCGCAACCGGCTCTGGAAGGCGCGCCATGACGCCTATTTCGCCTGCCGCGCGCTTGCGCCCGGCAAGGATGTGCTGGCGAGCGATGTTTGTGTGCCCATATCGCGGCTTGCCGAATGTGTGCGTGAGACGCGCGCCGACATCGAGCGATTGGGGCTCATGGCGCCCATCGTCGGCCACGTGGGCGACGGCAATTTCCATGTGGTGCCGCTCTTTGACATGAACGACAAGGACGAGGTGCGCCGTGTCGATGCGTTCCTCGAGCGGCTCGTCGAACGCGCACTCGCCATGGATGGCACCTGCACGGGCGAGCACGGCATCGGCACCGGGAAGATCAAGTATCTCGAGGCCGAGCACGGCCCCGGTCTTCTTGTCATGCAATCGATCAAGCGGGCGCTCGATCCCCAGAATATTCTCAACCCCGGCAAGTTGCTGCCGGCCGAGAGCGCGCTTCTGGCTTGTGGCTCGCCGAAGTCTCCATGATGCTTCTTAGACTCTTAGAGTCTTAGAGCCCGATTTGGAGAGAACAGCATCAATTCTGTTTCTCGATTGGCGTGTGCGACCGGGCGCTCCCTCTTCGCCATCCCGCGCGCTCTTTAGCTTCGCGCGCCGACCCTTGGGCCCGCGCGCTCTTCAGCAGCTTTGCGCGCGTCAGGCGGCCTTTTCCGCGCCACCCTCGCCGGCGGCGAGCGCCGCCTCCTCGGCGGCCTTGCGCTGAGCGCTCGCGGATTTTGAGAGAATGCCGGTGATCTTCTGCACCGCGCCCTGTTCGTCGAGCTTCTCGACGGCCGCCACCTCGCGCGCCATGCGGTCGAGCGCCGCCTCATAGAGCTGGCGCTCGGAATAGGACTGCTCGGGCTGGTTCTCGGCCCGATATAGGTCGCGCACCACCTCGGCGATGGAAACGAGGTTGCCCGAGTTGATCTTGGCTTCGTACTCCTGGGCCCGCCGGCTCCACATTGTGCGTTTGATGCGGGCGCGCCCCTTGAGCGTGGCGAGCGCCTTGGCGATGGTACCGTC
>WGBL01000407.1 GCA_015494375.1 Hyphomicrobiales bacterium
CACTAGAACCTCGCCGGCGCCGGGCGCAAGGCCATGCTCCTCGAGCGCCATGAGCGCCAGCATGGCGGTGAAGCCCGCCGTTCCCACCGCCATCGCCTCGGCCGTACTCAGGCCTTCGGGCAAGGGGATGAGCCAGTCGCCCTTGACGCGGGCCTTCTGGGCAAAACCGCCCCACCAGAGCTCGCCGACACGCCAGCCCGTCAGCACCACCGCTTGGCCCGGCTTGTAGCGGGGATCGTCGCTCTCCTCGACGGTGCCGGCAAAGTCGATGCCCGGCACATGGGGATAGTTGCGCACAAGATTGCCAAGGCCGTTGAGGCAAAGCCCGTCCTTATAGTTGAGTGTGGAATAGTCGATGCGCACAAGGACGTCGCCTCCGGCCGGCAGGCGGGCCTCGTCAAGCGTCTCGATCCGGGCCACCACTTTGCCGTCTTCATCCCGGTCCACGACAAGGGCCTTGAACATGGGCTTTCCTCCCGCCTTGGTGTATGCCAACGCGCGGGGGCCCACGCGCACCGCCGGCGGGGCCCGCCGCAACCAGCTCGATCGCAATAGCGCAATCGGAAACCTTTTTGAGGCTTCTTTTGGGGTCTGCTTTTCGTCATGGATATCTATCACATCTGGGCCGAGCTCAAACCCGGTGTCTCGGACCTGGCGTTTGCCGAGGCGGTCGGCGCCTACTGCAAGGCTCTTCAAGCCCGCGGCCACATCCGCAGCTGGCGGCTCAGCCGCCGCAAACTGGGGCTTGGGCCTGAACGCTTGCCGGAATGGCACATCACACTCGAGTTCGAGAACCTTGCCGAGCTCGATCGCGCCTTTTCCGATGTCGCGGCCCGCTCGGGCCCCATCGAGGGGTTGCACCACGCCGTCAACAGCAAGGTGCGCGACGTGTTCTTTGCCCTCTATCGCGACTTTCCTGACCCCATTCGCAAGCGGGGCGAAGAACTCTTTTAGCCTGCTCAGGGCATCGGCAGCCTGCTCAGGGCATCGGCAGCCTGCTCCGGGCATCGGCCGCTCGAATGAAGGCAAATGGATGGCTAACGCGATCGGAAGTTTTTGCTAGATAAGAGCGCGGTTCGGAACCGAGAAGGTTTTTGCAGAGCATCGACGATCCGAACGAGGGGAACAACGAGGGGAACAACAAGGAGAACGACGAGGGGAACGATGGCCGACCTGTTGACGCTTGAGAATCTGTTCACGCTCCTGATGCTGATCTTGCTCCAGGCCGTGCTCGGCTTTGACAATCTGCTCTACATCTCGATCGAGTCGGGCCGCGTCGCCAAAGAGCAGCAGGCCTGGGTGCGCCGGCTGGGCATCGGCGGCGCGGTGGTTTTGCGCATCGTGCTCCTGTTCCTTCTGCTGTCGGCCATCCACACCTTCGAGGCGCCGTTTTTCTCTCTCTCCTGGCCGGGGGTGCTTACGGGCTCCTTCAATGTCCATGCGGCCATAGTCCTCGCGGGCGGTGTTTTTATCATCTACACCGCCATCAAGGAGATCATGCACCTGCTCACCATTCCCGATGTCAACGAGGGCGCCAAGGAAAAAGTACGCCGCTCGGCGCTGGGCGCCACCATCTGGATCATCCTCATCAACTTCGTCTTCTCCTTCGATTCGGTTCTGAGCGCCATTGCGCTCACCGACCAATTCTGGCTCATGGCCGTGGCCATTGTCATCTCGGGCCTCTTGATGATCTGGCTCGCGGATCATGTGGCCGAGTTCATTCAACGCAACCGCATGTATGAGGTGCTCGGACTTTTCATCCTTCTTATTGTCGGGATTCTGCTGCTCTCGGAAGGTGGGCATCTGGCCGGCCTCACCTTTTTCGGCTTCAAGGTGGAGCCGATGGCAAAGACGACCTTCTATTTCGTCATCTTCGTCATCGTTGCGGTCGACTTTGTGCAATCGCGCTATCGCAAAAAGCTCTTGGCCGAGCAGGCGCGCCAGGTGGGCACCGGCGCGCCGGCCGCAGGCAAGGCCTCCGCGCAAGCAACGTGAGGCCCCGATGAATCAACATGAATGCCTGATGAATAGGGGGTTCAGAGGCGGTTCAAGTGGCCTCAACTAGGATCGGGGCGACCCTGAGGACTTGAAACGTATCTTCCCCGGCGTGATCCAGGGGCGCGGAATTCCAGGGTCGCCGCGCCCCACCCCCCTCTCTTCATTCGGCATCCTTTCTCCATCCTGTCTCCACCCTGTCTCTTACCTGTACTCGGCACTTCCATTCGGCATCCCCTCCGACGCTTTCACCCGAATTCTCCATCGGTCTCTGTCAATTTTTTCTCTATTCTCACCGCCACTGGTCACAAGGCTGCCCGTCTCCCAACACCAGCTCCGGCAACGGTTAAACATGGCTCGCCATGGCCTCTCGGTACGCATTTTTTCCATGGTTTCGGCAACCAAATCTCCCGCATGGGTTGCAGGCAAAAGTCACGTACCAGCATTAACCATGTGTGAACAACTGCCGTTACCCATCGTTAAAGGCGCGTTAACCTTGCAAATCGCACTCAAGGCCTTGTGGAGGGACCGGGAGATGTATTTGTCACGCAACGCAACGCAACGCATCGCGTGCGCGCATGCGCGAGGCGCAGAATGCACGCAACAATCGTGCAGAGATCGTCAAGGCGCTTTCAACGGGCGAGGCGCTCTTTCTCAAGGCGTGTGCCGCTTGCCATACCGTGGGTGAAGGCGACAAGGTGGGCCCTGACCTCGCCGGTGTCGCGCAGCGCCGGCCCCGCGACTGGCTCATCCGCTTCATGATGGAGCCCGATGTCATGATCGCCGGCGGCGATCCGGTGGCCGTGGCGCTCGATCGGCGCTACAAGGGGGTGACGATGCCCAACCTCAGCCTTTCGGAGACCGACGCCGCCGATATCCTCACCTATCTCGCCAACCGCGAAAAGCTGCTTGCTGCGCAACAAGAGAAGGCCCGACAAGCCAACACTCATGCCGCGCACGTCGGCCATCACATCCACACCGACGGCTCGGTTCACGAGCATGCCCCCGAGGCGCGCCGGCGATAGGGCTGTCAGCCAAGAGGCGCGGAGGCCCGCCATGGCACGTACGCGGACCGCGGCGCCACCGCGCAAGCGACAGCCGCATGCGCCCGAAGGGTCTCCATAGCCGCCATGAGCGCCATCGGCAATGCGTCTCAGAGATCAGCAGCCGTTGCACGGCACCGTGCTTGAGCGGCGCGGCCGGAGATAAAACTTTTCGCTGAGGTTGATCGAGCCGACGATGAAGTGCCCCACGGGCGGATCGAAGGAATAACTAACCTCGGCCACGACGACACCTGAATTGGGCTGGATGAGCTCCGTCGGCAAGCCACTGTATGTCGAGCCCGGCGCATAGGGCTCGCCGCCCGCCTTGTCGCGGCTCCACAGCACCGTGACCTTGCTGTCGGGGTCGATCGAGAGGCTGACCAGTTTGACCTCGAGCTGGCTCGGGTTGTAGTTGCCAATCAGCGCCGAGCTCAGCCACTCCTCGGCCAGCAGCATGATGTCGTCGATATCGCTCGGCGTGACCTGCTCGCTCTGCGCGACAAGGTCGGCGGTGGCGCTGGCGGCCGCCGTCACCCGCCGGTCGAGCGTCAGCGCCTGGCTGAACTCCACCGAGCCCAGAAACAAAATGACCATGAGCGGCGCGACCATGGCGAACTCGATGGCCGCCAAGCCCCTGCAATCGCGGCCGAACATGAGCCACCGGGCGCACCACCCCTCAACTCTCGCAACGCCCCACATGTCAGTCACTCCACAGCTTCAACTTGTTCAACTTGCACCCTGTTTCTACAGACTAGACAGACTAGAGAGGGCGGTCCCGCAAACGAGCCCTTCGAACCCTTCGAAGCCCTTACTCACCCACGCTACCACCCCCTCACTCCAGGCTCACTCCACGCTCACTCCAGGCGCCCACTCAGTTCTCGAACGGCTCGTTGCGGAAGGTTGCCATGGCCGAGAGCAGACGGCTGCCATCCGACTGGTTGGAAAGTCCGACCCCTGGAATGCGGCCAATGAGATCCCATGGATAATAGGCCCGCACGAGCACCACATCACCCCCCTGGCCGAGGTTCCACGAGGTCACCTTGCTGGGATCGAGGTCTCCGTTCTGACCAAGAGCGCTGCCCGGATTCATGGCGCCGAATGTGGGCCATGCCTGCGCATCCACCTGCAGCTTCGACTCGCAATTGGCGAGCGCTGCCACCTTGGCGCAAACCTTGGTGATGAACTGGCTGCGCGTCATGCCGGCGGTCTGTGCCTGGCCGGTGCGAATTTCGCGCGCCACCTGCTCGACCGCATTCTCGAGCGTATAGGTGCCGAAATAGACGAGCGCGACCTCGAAGATGCCAAAGAGAAGGGCAAAGAACGGCAGCGCCACCATGGCGAATTCGATCGCTGTCGCGCCGTCATTCCTTTTCTTGAAAGCCCTCAAGAGCGGACGTGCTGCAAAGCGATGGCGCCGCTTACGCCCATCCTCAGGCGCACAGAGCTGGGGCTCACCCGTGACATTCCTCATTTTGACGCCTCACACCATACGGGTTTTATTCTTTGGCATCGAGGAAACGCGAAATATGTAAACGC
>WGBL01000408.1 GCA_015494375.1 Hyphomicrobiales bacterium
CCGCCGCTGCCGGCAAGTGCGCCGTCAACCCGCATTTCTTTCCGGGGCCCATGAACGCCATACCTCAGAAAGGTTCGGGGTTATGGGTCCCCGACAATCCCGCGGGGGAAAGGCGGTACGAGATGGCACCCATTGCGGCTGCGGGCTTTCGGGGACGACAACGCCGCGCGCCGCACTCCCCTTCTGATTTCTCACTTCCGGTTTCCGGGTTCCGTCGCCGGTATGGGTTTCCAACCCAACCGGAACGTTCTTGCACGGCCCAGCGCCGGGCGGCAAGGCTGAGCCCGAACGAGTGATGGTGGGGCGCGAAAGGAGATTCGGAAAAAAACTCTCTTTCACGCCATTACGCCCCTCGGGCTTACCCCGGCGATCGGACCGGGTGATCCTGGGCCCGCAAACACGGCGTCTGCTGCTCTGCATTTCCGGGTTGATCCCCGGGCCATGCGCGGCGACGTCATTGACGCGTTTTCTTGCGGTATCCAGGAGTTCGCCCCCAGCCCCTTCAGGAAAAAAATCCTTTAAACTCACTCGAATTACAACGACCTGAGCATAATTAAGGCTAAAATTTGCCATGATTTCAATTTGTTATGCCGTGGGCTAAGGGGGTGCTTGTGACAAGAACGGAATAAACAGGATCTGTCGGGGGACACCCATGCTTAATCACAACTGGAGAAAAATGCTTCTTGCACTCTGTGCGCTCGCGATACCGGGGCTCGCCGCTGCGGCAGACCTCAAAGGAGCGGCGCGGGGCGAGGAAGCCCAGGGCGCAGCGTCCGGTTTCATTTGGACAGGGCTCTATGCCGGTCTCTCGGCGGGCCGCGGCTGGGGGCAGTCGACCCAATCCTACAATCGAAACGACAACCACGGACTTGCCATGACGGAGTCCGACGGAATGGTCGGCGCCCTCACTCTGGGCTACAACCATCAGCTCTCTGGGGGCGCCGTGGTCGGCATAGAAGGTGACATTGGGCTCCTGGATGTGAGCGCCGATGACAAAATCGTCTACGATGGACACAACTACAAGACCAGCTTCGGGCCCTGGTGGGCCAGCGTGCGCGGCCGGCTCGGCTATGCCTGGGGCCCCGTTCTGCTCTATGGCACGGGTGGCGTGGCACTCATGGGCGTCGACGAGGTCTCGATCGGCAATACGCCAGGCGAGACGGCTTACAATCGCGACCGGCGCTCGGGATGGGTCGCAGGCGGCGGCATCGAGTACGCCTTCGGCTCCCGCACGACACTCAAGGCGGAGTACCTGCATATGGACTTTGGTCGCTACTCGGGCTTTAGTGCCAACCAGGAGGATTATTATTTCGACAACGAGCTTGACCTCCTGCGCTTCGGGCTCAACTACATGTTCTGATAGCTTCGAGCTTGCGGATTGACGCCCAGGATCATGTCATGGGAGCAGGGTCCAGTCAGTGAAGACGTATCCCTGGATGCGGCATTGTCGCGGCGAGGATGGTTGCCCAGGTCGTGCAAGCGGCTTTCGGGATTTCATCGGAATCGTCGAGAAGGCCGCGCCAAAGATATCACTCCCTGAGATGAGACCTCACTCGCAATTCGGCAGTGAGATCCGGCGGATAGGGCGGCAGCGGAAGCAGCACGAGCGTGACCTTGGCGGGCACCTCGCGCACGCGCGCATTGTGAGGAACGGCCCGCTCCAGGACAGCCCCGCATGTCGTTCGCTGTCGCCCTCGAACGAAAGATCCGACCGCGCCCGCTGAGGGGATGTCCGGCGATCACGTGAGGTATGAAGCGCCCGGTCCTCGCCCCGGGCGGGTGGCGCGACGAGCGGCAGGGCGAGGGCTAGCACCGCCGTGGCAAGAATTGCAGCAACTGTCGTAACCGTCGCGTTTCTCATGATTGCCCCCGAACGCTTCACCTCAGCCGGTCGGCTTCATCGGGGACAGTGTATATTTTTTTGCCGCGCTTCTCGCAAACGACACCACAACCACCATCCAAAAAATTTAAGATGTCCCCAATTAACTCACGCCAAGGGGGCTTCAAGTCTATGGCGTTCGGCGCGCTAGCATGTCCCGCATCACGGTCTCGAGCCGGGCAAGATCGCTCGTCATGATCTCCCAGAGGATGACCGGCTCGATGCGAAATTACTCGTGACGTATCTTGTTGCCGACCGCCTTGATCTCGGCCCAGGGCTCGTCCGGATAGGCGGCCAGCCAGTCCTCGGGGATATGACGCACGGCCTCGGAGATGGTCTGGATGGCATAGGCCGCAGCATGACAGGCGATGATCGAGCCCGCGAAGCTCGCTCGGTCGTGCTCGCTCGCGATGTCATCGAGAAGCGCGATCTCCCGCAGCACATCGTGTATCCGCAAAAGCGGGTCGTGTGCCATGATCAGCCGATCCGTATGGCGTCACGCTCGATGGCGTCCTTCATGAGGGGATGGAGGCTGCCACGGGTGGTGATGGTGACGGCGAGGCCGAGCGCCTCTGCGAGCCTGCGCTCGAGCCCGATGATGGCGAGCAGGCTCGGCACCTTGCGATCCGGATCGAAACCGATGAACAGATCGACATTGCTGTCGGCGCGATGATCGCCGCGCGCGTGAGCCGAACAGGTAGACGCCGGTCGCACCAATGCGGCGAAGCGCCGGCAGGGCCGCGCGCAGCTCGGTGATGAGGCCGCTCTTGTCCCGCGTTATGGTGCTTGTCTGCGTCATGACGGCGAGGATAGCTTCGAGGGGCTTCGACGCGCAAGTCCAGTGTCGGTGCGAGATTCCAAGGTCGGCATGGGCAATGCGGGTGGCACACGAAAACCTTAACCCGCAAGGTATATCGGGATGGCCCACGAAGCAGAGCGCGCAGCCCATGGCTGCTGCGCTGCCTGCTTCAGGTGGCAAGCATGTCGAGCGCGAGGGTGAGCCCCGGCGGATCGAGGGTGAGAGTCTCGGCGGTCTTGGGCGGGATAATGCGCGCTGCGATCTCCTTGCCCGCGCGATAATGATGGGTGATCTGCCCGTGCACCGGATCGATCACCAGATAGTGGGCAAGGGAGGGCAGGGAGAAGTAGTCGGCGAGCTTGTCGGTGAGATCCTTATAGGCGGTCGATGGCGATAGGACCTCGACGATGATCACCGGATCGGGGACGACAATAGCCTCATCGGCGATGCGCTCGCCGCAATAAACGAGGGCGTCGGGCTCGTAGGCGATCTCGTCGCTCACGCGCACGGTCATTCCGTCGGGCAGCGCCTCGCAATCGAGGCCCGCCTTGGCGATGGCCTCGCTGAGCGTCTGCACCACCCTGTGCTTGGCGCGGGCATGGCGGGCGCGCTCGGCCTGGCCCTTGGTGGGATCATGCTTGCGCACCGGCACGCCATTGTGCAGCTCCCAGCGCCCCTCGGCGGTCTCGTACCAGGTCATGAACTCGTCGAAGGTCATCTTGTCCTTTGGCGGCGTCTCGGCTTTGAGGGCTGTCATGGGCGGCGTCTCTCGTCTCCGTTTGTCCGGGCAAAGGGCAGGATAGCACAGCCCGGCGCCCTTGCGAGCGCTCCGGACGGCTTCAGGGCTCAAGCCTTTGGCGCCCGGCGCGCCAGCATATCCCGCATCACGGTCTCGAGCCGGGCAAGATTGCCCTGAAAGCCGGTTTGAACTCCGACCGGAATGTTCAGGCGGCCTCTCGGCGCGCACGCCCGCCTTGGCATGACCAATGGGGCCGGCGCCCGCAAACCACGGGCCGCAAGGGCCGCAAGGGGCGTCCGCTTCTCGCGGGAGGTGTCGGTCACGCTTCGCTTGCCGGCATCGCCCCGGGCAGCGGGCGGATGCGTATGCGGCCGGGCTCGATGACAACGAGGTTCCCCTCCGCCTGATCAGCGATCTTGATGATCTGCTCGACCGCATGAGCCTCGCGCCTGCCTGCCTGCAGGTCATGGAGGGCGAGGACAATCACGCCGACGGCAGGCTGAGCGTGCCGGACGGCCAGCTCGCCGAAGCCGCGATCCTCGGTGATCACGACGCGGCCCTCGGCCTCGGCGAGCGCCAGAGTGCGGTCGTCACTATCGCCCTGACACACCGTCTTGGCGTCGAGGATGTCGAAGCCATGCGCGGCGAGTCCCTCGACGACGAGGGCCGCGACGCATTCATCGGCGAAGAGGCGCGGCATCGATCACTCGGCCGCCTCGATGCCTTCATGGGCGAGATAGTCCGCGGCGAAGGCCTGGGCGGCGCGAATGTCCTCCTCGGTGAGGTGGGGATAGTTGCGCAGGATGTGCGCGACGCTGTCGCCGGCGGCGAGGCATCTCAGAATGTGCTCGACCGTGATTCGCGTGCCCCTGATGACGGGCTTGCCCATCATGATCTCGGGATCGCGAATGATGCGCGGATGCGAATGCGGCATGGATCGTCTTCCGTTGCCTGGAGTATTGGCACCCAGCATAGCATGACAGGACGATTGGCGTGAGATCAAAACGGCCCACTCCAGGTGAAGGCCAAGAAATCCACCCGCCCTTGGCGAGGCCAATGGGGCGCGCCGGTGTGGTGGGCGTTGTCGGCCATGACGCGGCGTCGAGGCTGTGGCAAGGCAGGGTTTGAACCACGACCGGAACGTTAAGGCCAAAAGGGCACCGAGCGGCGAAGACCGGCATGATCGGTGAGGCCGGCGGCCACGATGCCAGCCTCGCCAAGGGAGTGCCCTATGCTGCCGGCGGGTCATCGCCGCGCTGCGAAAAAGCCCGGCGGTGGTGAGAGGTCGGCGGGGGTGAGGCCGTCTGGCCGGAAGAAGGCGGCGCGCCAGGTGTCGGTGACGGGGGTGTTGTCAAAGCCCTCACGGGCGGCGAGGGCGAGATATTTGTGGGCGCCGGGCGAGGCGGTATACGGGCCCCAGGGCGTCCAGGCCACCCATTCGCCATCGGGGAGCGTGGTAAAGCTGCGCACGACCTGGCCGCTCTTCTGCTCGATGATGTCGATAAAGCTGCCCGCGTCATGCAACCGGAGACGGCCATCGGGCGAGATTTTGCTCGTTGAGGCGGGCATTTTGCCGCCGTCCCGGATCTTGCGTCCCGTGGCGGCGTCCCAGGTGATCACTGTGCCGCGCCTATCTTGGGAAAAGATGCGCGCCCCGTCTGGTGAAAAGGCGACCGACGTCGCGCCCCATCTGTGACCCTTTATGGTCCGGGTGAGTCGTCCGTTCGCCGCATCCCAGAGCCGCACCGTCTCGTCATAAGAGCCCGAGACGATGCGCGCCCCGTCTGGTGAAAAGGCGACCGAGGTCACCCGACCTTTATGCCCCCTCAAGGTCCGGATGAGCCGCCCCGTCGCCGCATCCCAGAGC
>WGBL01000409.1 GCA_015494375.1 Hyphomicrobiales bacterium
CGCAAGATCGACCCGAGGACCGGATTCCGGGCGATGGCCTACCGGAACAAGGCTCATGGTGATGTCGTCGTCGCCGTTGCGGGGACCAAGTTTACAAGCATCCGCGACTGGCAAAACAACGCGTCGGCGGCAATGGGCCACGTCCCAATCCAGTTCCTTCAGGCGCGCACCTTTGTCCAATCCATTCGAGACTCGTTCGGGGGCAACGAGATTACATGCACGGGGCATAGCCTTGGGGGCGGCGCCTGCGCCTATGTGGCGGTGACCTCGCGCAAGGGCGTGCGGGCCGTCGTGGTCAATCCCATCACGCCGGGATACGAGGCCCTGCGCTCTTCCGATCGGGTGGACAATTATGTGGTGAGGGGAGACGTGGCGCGCGGCCTCTATGGCAAGCTCGAGGGCCGCTCCCTGATCGGCAATGTCTATTACGTGGACAACATGCTGTCCCACCTTCCGTCTGCCACGCCGTTGGGGGGCGTGCTGGGTAACAAGTCTCGCATCAAGGCCAGCGTCGCCATCCTCAACCACGGGTTCGATCGAGCGCTTCGTCTTATTGCACGCCAGGCGGGCGTGGCTCCGCCATCCCGATAGGAAAGCGTATGAATGGAGCTGCGAGCAGTAGCGTTGCACAAGGGGGATATGATGTGGTGCAGAACGCGAGCGGTGCTGGTCGGAAGCCTCGTTGTGATCGGCGTCACACTTGGTTTGGCAAAGATTGCAGTCGCCCAGTTTTTCCCAGCCGGTTGTCCCGGCCGCTGGGTATCGGTTGGCTATGGCAGTATGTGCCTTTGCCCGGATGGCTCCTTTGCCGCCTACATTGGTGGACGAATTGTTTGTCCTAACTCCTATCGCCCCCGCTATCGACCACGCCGCGTCTGCCGGGTCGGCTATTATCCGATCGGCGGCAAGTGCGTCAAGCAGGGCTACAAGCCCTGCAAGGGGCAGAACTTCGCCTGTCCAAAGGACAAAAAATGCATCCCCGGCGGTTGTGCGCCCAAGGATGCGTCAGCCTGCCCGAGCGGCAAGGGGCGATTCTGCAAGGCGCCTCTCACTTGTGCGGTGGGGCTTGATGGCAAGGAAGCTTGTTTTTCGGCAGAAGGGATTCGTCTGCTGCGTGTCGAGCAGGGCCGGCGCCTACGCGCAAGATATGTCGCCCGGCGCGATGCCCATCGCAATGCGGTCGCTGCGGCCTTTCGTAAGCGCCATGGCAAGAGCTACAGAGAGTGGCTGGCGTTCGTGCGCCAGCTAGCGATCGTGCTGCGGAGCGCTGGCGAGAACAGCGCAGCGGCGCAGCAGGCGCGGGACGACATGCGCGCTGCCTTCGCGGGTGTCGAGAAGCCGTTGCCGACGCTGCCTGAAGGCACGGGCGTCGATATCGGTGCCGCCGGGATTAGGAACCGGCCCTGTGCAGGGCTCTTCGAACGCTCCGAGCTGTGGGACGAGGGCTACATTTTGGAGCGCTGCACGCGCAGGGGTTGGGCGATCGCTCGGCGAATCGACGAAGCGGGTAATGCGCTTGCGACTTGTGCGGCGGTCGATCCAAAAGGGCGCATGACCATCACACTCGAAGCGGAATCACAAGAGACAGCCGCGACGGTGCGCTTGGCCAATCTGAAGGCCAGGGAATGGGCGCTCGGCGCTGAGGATCAGGCTGCCGTCAGCTTCGCGGTGGATGGGCAACGGTTTTTCGAAGGGCGGCTCAAGGTGCTTGTGAGCGACACGCCGCCGCTGCGCTATGGCTTCGTATGGCACGCGGGATCGCGAGAGCTTGAGGCGCTGATCCGTGGAAATCGAGCCCGTGCGCGGATCGAGAAGCTCTCCTGGCCCGTCTCTCTCAGAGGTTCCGCCGCGGCCATTCGCGCGGCCAGCGCCTGCGCCCGTTCCACCGGTCCGTGAAGGCGTGCAGGCGCCATGTGCCAGCAATGATGTGCCGGCAATGCTCTGCCTGCGCGCGCCCGTGAGGGGCTCATCGCGCCCCTTGCCAGACATGGCGGCGATGGTAGGCGAGATAGGGGCGGTGCTCGGGCCTCAAGCGAATGCGCGGCACGGCCGCGGCCCCAGCGAGGCCGAAGAGGGCGCGGGCCGAGGCGCTGAGCGCCGGTGCTGCCAACGCCCGGCCGTCGTCATCGAAGGTGACGAGGCCGCGGTCGAAGGCGGCGTCCAATGGGCCGCAAGCAACAGGCCGTTGTGGACATCGAGCCGCTCGGCATCGCTTGCGCACGCGGTCCAGGGCTTCATGTGGCTCGCGCGCAAGAGCTCCGCCTGGTCGCACCCCGTGACCGCGCAGCGCCCACCCCAGAGCCCCAAGAGCGCGTCGCGAAAGATGTTCTGGCCGATGCGTTGAATAGCGCGGCGCTCGGCCTCGGTGCGCGCTGGCAGGGCGCGGACTTCGGCATTGAAGCGATCGAGAGGCACGGTCGGCAATGCCTTGGAGAGCTCAAAGACGCGCCGGCACGGTCGGGTGCAGCCCGAGCCTTGCCCCCTCGCCCGCACGAAAGGCGGCGCAACCCGTTCAGGCAAAGGAACGTCATGGGCGCGCTCGAAGCCCTCCTGCCTCATGGCGTCGGCAACAGCAGGGAGCGATGGAGTGACGAGAAAACTGTCCGAGCCTGGCGCGCCATCGAAGGTGATGAAGCAAAGCGCCTCGACGCGGGTATAGGTGGCAAGCGCCGCCACCCAGCCTTGCGCGGCCTCGCGGTCGGCATGAAAGCCGTTCTCCCTGAGCGCACGATAGAGCCGCGCATGCTGGAGCGGCATGAGCGGCGGCCGGGATTGCGCCATCTCGGTCACAACGCCAACTCCTTCCGCTTTTCGCCCCTCCCGATCAACGACCGGTCTGCGCCGGCGGCAGGCCGAGCTCGCCGAGCAGCTCGAGCGCCTTGTCGAGCCGCCCCTCCTCGGTCTTCCAGGTCTTGCGGCGGCGGATTTCCTTCTTCCAGTCCTCCACCTTCTCGACTTCATGGAGCCAGTGCGCCGTCGCCGCCAGTTCCAGAACGACCGAGCTCGTTCCGGCCCATTCTTTCACCATATGCTGAAACCGCTCCGGCAAGGGCGGCGCTTTCCGTCCCTTGTCTGTGAGTTCGAAAACGCTGTATTGCGCTCCATCGCTTTGCCGGTGTTCCCGCTTCTCCCTGAGGAGATCGAAAGCATCCGCATACCACACAGCGCTGTCCACGCCCTGCGAATACGGGCCATAGTGGTGATAGGTGAAATCGAAGTCCGCACCTTCAAGGCCCAATTGCTGCAACAGATAGGCGATCTTCTGCAAGCGCACCCGTCCCACGAGCTTGCCCTCGTCCGTCGCCTTGACGATCGCAGCGATCAGTTTTTCCGGTTCGGCCATGTCTCATTCCCCCTTTACAATCCTCTCGCTCGCTCCCGGTTTTTCTCGCTCGCGAAATAGAACCGGATCAAGCGGTTGTTGAAATTGCTCAACGTATCGATGAGGCGTGAAATATCCGGTCTTGAGATTTCCACAGCCTCGCCGCCATCAAACACATGCAGGCGCTTATGCAAGCGCTCGGTATCGCCTCCAATCGTGGTATAGATGTTCGGTTCGACTTCATCCTTCACGACACGTTTGGCTTTGATCACCTTGTTAAACGCTTTTTCTATATTGCGTGCCTTTTCCGCTCGGCGCCCATCGTCACGACCGACTTCCGTCGACAGGCAATAGGTCTTGTAAGGCCTCCGCTCACGAACGCGCGCAGCCAGCTCCTTCACCAGAGAATCATGGGCCTGCGCCATGAGGTCGAGCGAGGTGTAAACGAGCATGTCATCGAGTGCCAGATAGTTTTCCACTGTATTGCCCTTGGCCTGGAAAAAAGCGATGAGCGGATGCCTTGCAGGCAAGCCAGTGGCACGCGAAACCCCTCTCCCACCCTTCACGATCTCAGCCACGCGACCAAAGAGAATGGAGATCATGGCCGCCACGGCGCGCGTGGTCTTGTGGAGATAAACCTGCTCCTGCAACGTGTGACGCGCCAGCAGGAATTGCTCGGCCGCCGGAATGGCCTTGGCGTGAAAACAGAATGAGGCAACCCGCTTACCTTCTTCTTCCAAGGGAATTTCAGCGACCCGCAGATTGTCCATCAGCCAGTCGAAATCGATATGTCCGGCATGCGTGCCCGTCATCAGACGATCGCGCTGCAGATAGTCGAGACGATCGGCATCGAAGGAGCTGGAAAATACGGCGTGATAAATGTCGCTTGGATTTTCCGCCTTGAGCATGGTCGCAATGCGTTGCGCTCGGCGTTCTCCCAGCAATGGCAGAATATTGCCATGCTGGTTCAGAATGATCTCTGCCGTCCATTCCTCGTGCTTCTTGTACACGCCGCGAGCCTCTTGCGCCCTCTCGAAGGCGTGACTGAAGGGGCCGTAACCGATGTCGTGCAGGAGCGCGGCGAGAATGGCGTCATCGGCCTTGTCCTGATCGAACTCCTCTCCGAGTTCGCGCTTAAGAATCTCCACCAGCATCTTTGCACAATGATAGACGCCGACGGAGTGTGCAAAGCGCGTGTGCGTGGCGCCGGGATAGACGAACTCGGAGACGCCGAGTTGTCGGATGCGGCGCAGGCGTTGCATCTCCGGCGTCTGCAACAGAGCCCAGGCCAGTTCATCGCGCGCATTGCCCTCCTCGAAGACAATCAGCCCGTGCACGGGATCTCTAATGCGCATGCCGGTGAATGCTTCCATGGGTAGAACATATCAGGAACATGAGGGCGCGTAAAGTGCGTGCGGGCGGCGGTCAGAGGTCAGAGGTCGAGGGCGCGGAAGGTGCCGTCGGCCTCGAAACGGTCTCAGGCCTCGAGGACGAGGCGGCGGGTGCGGTACTCGCCAAAGGCCCGGATCTCCTTCTCCTTGAAGAAGCGGACGCTCTCGGAGGGGTAATCCGGCCCCATCACGTCGGCAGAATCGAGGATGTAGCGCAGATCGTCGCAGCAAAGGCCATAGGGGCGGGCGAAGAGGCCGCCGAGGGCCGACAGGGCAAGGGCCGGCTGGCCGCGCCAGAGCTCGCGAAAGAGGATGAGAAGCCCCTGCCAGGTGTCGGTGTGGCGATCGCGGACATGGCGCTTGAGGGCAAGGGTGCGAAGCCGTGAAAGGCTGTAACCGCCGGCATAGACCTCGGGCGCGCGGGTGTGGTGTGCGCGGGCGGCGCTGTCGGCTTCGTCAGGCTCTCGCGTATGCAGCAGGCCACGGTC
>WGBL01000410.1 GCA_015494375.1 Hyphomicrobiales bacterium
ATCCGGGCCGCTCGCCCGTCTATGCCACGAACGCCATGTGCGCGACCTCGCACCCGTTGGCGACGCTTGCGGCCATCGAGGCGCTCAAGGAAGGCGGCACTGCGGTCGATGCCGCCATTTGCGCGGCCGCTGTACTTGGTGTCGTCGAGCCGCATATGACGGGGATCGGAGGGGACTGCTTCGCCATCATCGCCCATCCAGACGGGCGCATTGTCGCCATGAGTGGTGCAGGGCGCGCGCCGCGGGCGGCCGATGCCGAGGCACTGCGGGCGCAAGGCCTTTCTGAGATCGCAGCGACGAGCCCCCATGCGGTCACGGTCCCCGCCGCCATCGCCGCCTGGGACAAGCTTGCCCGCGAGCACGGCCGGCTGGGGCTCGCGCGGCTCCTGGCGCCGGCCATCATGCATGCGGAGGAGGGATTTGTCGTTGCCCCGCGTGTCGCTGTCGACTGGCGCGAGCTTGCCCCCACGCTCGCTGGGAACGCCGGTGCGCGCCGGCATCTCCTGACGGCGGGCGAGGCGCCTGGGGTGGGCGCCGTCGTGCGCTTTCCGGCTCTTGTCGAGACGCTGCGAACGATTGCGCGGGAAGGGCGCGCCGGCTTTTACGAAGGCGCGATTGCCGAGGACATGGTGGCCACATTGCAGGCCCTCGGCGGCGTTCACACCCTGGACGACTTCGCCGCCCAGGACGCGGACTATGTCGAGGTGCTGGGTCTCGATTATGGCGGCGGGCGGGTTCTCGAGCTTGGCCCGCCCAACCAGGGGGTCACGGCGCTTCTCATGCTCAACGTGCTCAAGGCGCTCGAGCGGCGTGGCCTCGACTTTGCCGCGCCGGCCAGGAGCGCGAGGCGCGCCCATGTGCTGATGGAGGTGGCGCGGGCGGCCTATGGCGTCCGCGATGCCCATATCGCCGACCCAGGCGCCATGCGCGTCTCTGCCGAGGCGCTCTTATCCGATGCCTTTGCCGACGCGATTGCCGCCCAGATCGACCCCGAGCGCCGCAACCCGCGCCTCCGCGCGCCCGCGCCGATGGGCTCTGACACCGTCACCCTCGCCGTGGTCGATCGCGACGGGCTTGCGGTCTCCATCATCAACTCGCTCTACAAGGGGTTTGGCAGCGCGATCGTGACGGAGAAGACCGGCATCGTGCTCCATTGCCGCGGCGCGGGCTTTGTGCTCGATCCTGCGCACCCGAATTGTCTCGGGCCGGGCAAGCGCCCGTTCCACACCCTCGTGCCGGCGATGATGCTCGACGGAGAGGGAGCGCCGCGGCTTGCGTTCGGTGTCATGGGCGCGGATTACCAGCCCATGGGCCATGTTTGGCTGCTGACCAACCTTCTCGATCACGGCATGGATTTGCAGGAGGCGATCGATTTCCCGCGGATTTTCTTTGCTCCCGATAGCGAGGCTTTGGGGCTCGAGCAGTCGGTCCCGGCCGAGGTTGCCGAGGGTCTGCGCGCCATGGGCCATGAGGTGGTGGCGAGCGCCATGCCGTGGGGCGGCGCCCAGGCGGTGCTGATCGATCGCAGGCGCGGCGTGCTTGTCGGCGGCTCGGACCCGCGCAAGGATGGCCTTGCGCTCGGCTATTGAGCGGAGCTGGAGTGGGGCTGACGGAATGGTCATGGCAATAGGGCCATAGGACCATAGAGCGATGTCCTTGCCGGAAAGGAAGGAAAATAAAAGGAGAATGACCCGAGGTGCGCGTGATGACCGATGACAGCGATAACAAAGCCGACAAGGGGCGGGCGGACGAGCGCGGCCCGGGCGAGGGGCCTGAGGCGCGACGCACCGTTCGCGCGCGGATCTCGGGGCGGGTGCAAGGGGTTTTCTATCGCGCCTGGATGGCCGAGGAGGCGCGGGCACGCGGCCTCGACGGCTGGGTGCGCAATCGCTCCGACGGCACCGTCGAGGCGCTCATCTCAGGGCCGCCCCGAGCCGTTGCGGGGCTCATCGAGGCGGCCCATGTCGGCCCGCCGCAGGCCGTGGTCGAGGAGGTGACGATCATCGAGGAAGGGGCCGAGGAGCCGCCCGCGGGGTTTCAAATCGCGCCGACGCTTTGAGCAGGGGTTCAGTTTACACCGACGCTCTGAATTGAGAATAAGACAAGGCGCTACTCCTGGTAAGGCATGACGGCAACACATGAAGGCGTGTTGCATGGCTGGCCGCGGTGGCCGTAGTGCAGAGACGCAAACATAAGATACACGTCATTGCCGCGCATGACGCGGCAATCCAGGGCGGCGAGCTCCGAGTTTGCTGCCCTGGATCACCCGGTCAAGCCGGGTGATGACGGGGAGTAGGCGTAAGTGTCCTATGCGTCAATGCAGTAGCCGGCCCCGCCACGGCGCCGAGGTTTGGGCGCATCGGGGCTATGGACGCATCATTGATCATTGGGGCGACGGACCGCGCGGGGCTGGGCGCTCGCGGGCCTCATCCGTGGCCGGCAGCAACCCATTTGCCGGCAATCCCGCATCTTCCGGGTCGCGTGCTTCCGGGTCGAGTGTCGGGCCGAACGTCGCCTCGAAGGCGCGCCGCAGGGCGGCGTCCACCTCGCCCATCTCTGCCTTGCAGCCGAGGGCGGCGAGGCTCGTGACCCCGTGCTCGCGAATGCCGCATGGCACGATGGCGTCATAGTGCGAGAGATCGGGCGCCACATTGAGGCTTGCGCCGTGATAGCTCACCCAGCGCCTGAGCCGAATGCCGATGGCGGCGATCTTGTCCTCGCGGGTGCCGCCGGGCTCGGGACGGGACGCCGCGGGCCCGCCCTTTTGATGCGGCGTCGCCACCGCACTCTCGGGACGCACCACCCACAGCCCGATGCGGC
Organism: Hyphomicrobiales bacterium; assembly: GCA_015494375.1. Classification (GTDB taxonomy): domain Bacteria; phylum Pseudomonadota; class Alphaproteobacteria; order Rhizobiales; family S144-23; genus S144-23. The sequence continues at coordinate 2,821 of WGBL01000410.1, forward strand.
CGGCGCGCCGTTCGGCCGCGACCCCGAGCTCGGCAAGCGCCGTGATCAACCACGCCTCGAGCTGATGCACAAAGGCGCGCACGTCCCGTCCCCGCCGCCTCAGATCGAGCATCACATAGGCGATGCGCTGGCCCGGCCCATGGTAGGTGATCCGGCCGCCGCGCCCCGTGCGATGGATGGGCAGTGGCGAGGGGCGCAAGAGCTCCTCCGCGCGGGCGCTCGTGCCCATGGTGTAGAGCGGGGGGTGCTCGAGCAGCCACACGGCCTCGCGCGCCCGCGCCGCGGCGATGGCCGCCACCCGCGCCTCCATGGCCGCCACCGCAGCCTCATAGGCCACGGACCGCCCGCTCACGAACCACATGACGCCATGCTCATGCATATTCCGGATTTCACCTTTGTTGCTCGGCTCTCGTCAATGGCCGGTTCCTCTGTGGCGCCCGGCCGCTCGCCGCTGCTCCCCGCTGTGTCCCGCTGCGCCCTCCTGCGCCGATGTGTCGGCTGACACGTCCGCGCCTCGGGTGTTAGCCTCTGGCTCGCCATACCGCTCTCGCGGCCGGTCGCTTGCGCCTGAGCGTTCGATCCATCAACTCGATCGATCAAGGAGTGTGCCGTCAATGTTGCGGATTGCCTTTGCCCTCGGTCTGTTTCTCCTATGGCTTTCCGGAGTCTTTGTGACGCCGACCATGGTGATGGCGGCGGGCATTCATGTCGATGCCGCTTGGGCGCGCCCGACATTCGGCAACCAGAAGACGAGCGCCGCCTATCTCTTCATCTCGAATGCCGGCCCTGGTGAGGACGCGCTCATTGCGGTGAAGAGCGCCGTTGCCAGGAAGGTGATGCTGCACAGCACCGTCATGGATGGCAACGTCGCGCGCATGCGGCCGCTCGAGTCTCTGACACTGCCCGCGGGCAAGACCATCGTTTTCGAGCCCGGTGGCCACCATATCATGCTGATGGGGCTCGAGGCGCCCTTGGCCGTGGGCGATAAGGTGCCGCTGACGCTCATCTTCAAGAATCATCCGCCGCTCGAAGTGACGGCGAGGGTCATGCTGCAACCACCGCCGCTTGCGCGCGGCAGTTTCTCGGGCGCCAGCGAATGAGCCGGATATTGGGCCAGATCGTGAGCCGCAGTGGGGCATTGGCCGGAGGGCACCTGAGCGGGAGTGGCACCCGACGTAGCGGGGCGAGAGCTGGAGGGGTGCCCGAGCCGCAAACATTGGCCGGGCGGCGGCGCGGCGATGCGTCGAGACGGTGATGGGTCGCCGCGGCGGTGCGCCAAGGCGGCCTCGCGGCGCGGCGGCGATAGCAAGTGAGGGGCAATGCTGCGCGTTGTTTTCATGGGAACGCCCGAGCTTGCGGTGCCCACGCTGAGCGAGCTTATTGCAAGCGGGCATGAGATTGCGGCCGTCTATACCCAACCGCCGCGGCCGGCCGGGCGTGGCATGGCCGAGCGGCCTTCGCCCGTCCATCGCCTGGCGCGCGCCTCGGGGCTCGAGGTGCGCACGCCCGCCTCGCTCAAGGGGGCGGAGGCGCAGGCCGCCTTTGCCGCGCTCGCCTGCGATGTGGCGGTGGTTGTCGCCTATGGACTCTTACTGCCCCCCGCGATCCTGGCGGCGCCGCGCCATGGCTGCCTCAATTTTCACCCCTCGGCGTTGCCCCGCTGGCGGGGTGCGGCGCCCATCCAGCGCGCAATCATGGCCGGCGATCGCGAGACCGCCGCCATGGTCATGCGCATGGACGAGGGGCTCGACACCGGGCCCATTTGCCTCGCCGAGCGCGTCACCATTGGCCCCGAGATGACGGCGGGCGAGCTGCATGACCTTATGGCGGGGCTTGGCGCCGATCTCATGTTGCGGGCGCTCGGGGCGCTGGAGCGTGAGAGCCTCGAGTGCCGGCCGCAGCCGAGCGAGGGCGCGTGCTATGCCCCAAAAATCACCAAGGCGGAATGTCGCATCGACTGGCGCCGCTCTGCGGGCGCGGTGCATGATCACATTCGCGGGCTCTCGCCATGGCCGGGTGCATGGTTCGAGGTCGCCCGGAGGGGGGGCGCGGAGGACACCGGTGGTGACGACGCCAAGGGCGCGCGCATCGAGCGCATCGAGCGCATCGAGCGCATCAAGGTGCTGCGCTCGCTGCCTGTAGAGGGTGCAGAGGGCCGGGGGGCGCCGGGCGAGGTGCTCGACGACCACCTGACCATTGCTTGCGGCTCGGGTGCGGTGCGACTGCTTGAGCTGCAACGCGCCGGGCGCAAGGTGCAGGATGCCGAGACGTTCTTGCGCGGCTTTGCCATTCGGCCTGGCATGCGTCTCGACAGCGGTTGACAGCCTCACGGTGTTTGACAGGCCCCCATCGTTTGACAGGCTCCGAGCGTTTGACAGGCCCCGAGCGTTTGACAGGCCCACGGGAATTGACAGGCCTGCAGTGATGGACTGCTCCCCGGCGATTGACAAACCGGGTGCGGGCGAGGCATCGCTTGGCGGCCATGCCGCGTTACAAGCTCACCATCGAATACGACGGCACGCCGTTTGTCGGCTGGCAGGTCCAGGACAACGGACCGACCGTGGAAGGGCAGTTGCGGGCGGCGGCGCGGGCGCTGGCGGGCGACGAGGTTGCGGTGCAGGGGGCAGGACGCACGGATGCCGGCGTCCATGCCCTCGGCCAGGTGGCCCATGTCGACTTCGCCAGAGACTGGCCCGTCGATACCGTGCGCGATGCGCTCAACCATCACTTGAGGCCCGCGCCCATTGCGGTTCTTGAGGCCGAGAAGGTTGGCGAGGATTTTCACGCCCGTTTCTCGGCCCGCGCCCGCCATTATCGCTATCGCATTGTCAACCGCCGGGCGCCGCCGGCGCTTGCGCGCCATCGCGCCTGGTGGGTGCCGGTGGCGCTCGATGCGGCGGCCATGGCCGAGGCGGCCAACGCGCTCCTCGGGCGGCACGATTTCACGACCTTTCGCTCCGCCCAATGCCAGGCGCGCTCACCCACAAAAACCCTCGACCGGCTGACGGTGAGTCGCTGCCCTGATGGCGATGAGATCATCATTGAGGCCTCGGCGCGCTCGTTTCTCCACCATCAGGTGCGCTCGATGGTCGGCAGCCTCAAGCTTGTCGGTGAGGGGAAATGGTCGCGTCATGACCTTCGCGCGGCGCTCGAGGCGCGTGACCGCGCCGCCTGCG
>WGBL01000411.1 GCA_015494375.1 Hyphomicrobiales bacterium
AGGGGGAAGAGGGGAGAGATATGCGGTCGGGTGGTGCGTTTTGCGATTGGGGCGCGTTTTATGATCGAGGTGCTTTTTGCGATTGAGGTGCGTTTTGTGATTGGTTGGGGGTAATATAAATTAGGACATTTGATTTATTGAGCATCTTGCGGTTCACTGGCATTCACCGAGCTAGCGAGTTGTGTCGTGACGAAGCCGTCAGAAGCTTCTTGGCCTAAAGAGCGGAGCGGGATTGACCGCCAGCAAGATTTGGAAGGGAAAGGGACGAAGACAATGTTGGACGACGACAAGACCATGGCCGAGCACGAGAACGGTGCAGCGAAAGAGAATGGTGCCGCAGAACAAGAGACAACGGCCAAGAATGGCATTCATCCCACGCCTCACCTCGACCAGCTCGAGGACGGCCCTTGGCCGAGCTTCGTGACGGGCCTCAAGCGCTTGCGTGATTCGAAGGGCAAGCAATATGCGCCGATGATGAACGACCTTCTTGGTCAGCTCGAGCATTCCTACGAGAAGCGGCTCGGCTTCTGGAAAGGCGGTGTCGTGAGCGTCTTCGGCTATGGTGGCGGCATCATCCCGCGCTTTTCCGAGGTTGCTGAAAAATATCCCGAATCAAAAGAGTTTCACACCCTCCGCGTGCAGCCCCCGGCCGGCTATCACTACACGAGCGATATCCTCCGCAAGCTCTGCGACATCTGGGAGGAGCATGGCTCTGGCCTCATTGCCTTCCATGGTCAGTCGGGAGACATCATGTTCCAGGGCTGCACCACCGAGAATACGCAAAAGGCCTTTGACGCACTGAATGAGGTCGGCTTCGACCTTGGCGGCGCGGGGCCGGCGCTGCGCACGGCGATGAGCTGCGTGGGGCATGCGCGCTGCGAGATGAGCTGCTATGACGAGGTGCGGGCCCACCGGACGATCATCAATGAGTTCCTCGACGAGATGCACCGGCCGGCACTGCCTTATAAATTCAAGTTCAAGTTTTCGGGCTGTCCCAACGACTGTGTGAATGCGATCCACCGCGCCGATTTCGCCGTCATCGGCACCTGGCGCGACGACATGAAGGTCAACCAGGAAGAGGTCAAGGCCTATATCAACAAGGTCGGTCGCAAATACATGATCGACACAGTCATCAACATGTGCCCGACGCGGGCGCTCAGCCTCAATGATGACGACACGCTCGAAGTGGACAACCAGAGCTGTGTGCGCTGCATGCATTGCCTCAATGTCATGACCAAGGCGCTGTCGCCGGGTGATGACAAGGGCGTCACGATTCTCATCGGCGGCAAGCGCGCGCTCAAGATCGGCGACCTCATGGGGACGGTGATCATTCCGTTCATGAAGCTCGAGACTGACGAGGACTTCGAAAAGCTCACCGAGTTCGCCGAGACGGTTCTCGAGTTCTTCGCCGATAATGCGCTCGAGCATGAGCGTGTGGGCGAGACCATCGACCGCATCGGTCTGCCGGCCTTCCTCGAGGCGGTCGGCATCGAGCCCGATCCCAATATGGTCAACCATCCGCGCACGTCGTGCTTCGTCCGCACCGACGACTTCACCGAGGAGGCGGAGAAGTACTTCGAGCGCAAGGCAAAGGAGGCCGGGCTGACCGTTGCCGCCGAATAGCTCGGGCGTGCCGGCTCTCGCCTCCATGGCCTCTGCTCCATGGCTTCTGCAAGGGGGCCCAGATGCAAGGGGGCCAGAGAGAGCACGGTTCATGAAAAGGCCGACGCTCAAGATGAAACGGTCCACGCGCAGGGTGGGCCACACTCGGGAAGGGGCCAGTTCGTAGCTGTCGAAACTGTACCGCGGCCACCGCGCGCGGTGGCCGCGGGAGCCCGCGGGAGCCCTTGCAGCAGGGGCGAGCGGGTACCGCGAACGAATCTGGCGTCACGAAGGCGTTGGCACGTCACGAACGCGTTGGCACCATGAGCGAGCTTCACCACCAGCGAGCTGCGCCAGGAGTAAGCTGCACCAGGAGTGAGCCGGCGCGACGAGCAGGTGAGCGCCAAGGCCAAGGCAGGTGAGCGCTAAGGCCAGGGCAGGTGAGCGCCAAGGCCAAGAATGAGCCGGCGCGACGAGCAGGGGAGCGCGACGAAGGAGCGCACCTGAGCAGGACCGCGCACGAATGAGCAACACGACGAACGAGTTTGTTGCGCTGCAAACGTTTTAGGATCAGAGCGAGCAGGGCGAATGCCTGGCGCACTTCTGGCGCACTTGATGTGAACGAATTTTTGGGGAGAGTCGAGAAATGAGCGAAGCTGCCACACCACGGCATCCGGACGAGGTCGGTGTGCCCGATCCGTTTCAATACATGCACCCCCTCTTGAAGAAGAATTACGGCAACTGGGCCTGGCACGATCGCCCGCGGCCGGGCGTCTTGCGCCATGTCGCGCACAACGGCGATGTGGTCTATACCGTTCGTGCCGGAACCCAGCGCCAGATGGACGTCTATACCATCCGCAAGCTGTGCGATATCGCCGACGAGTTTGCCGAGGGGCATGTGCGTTTCACGACGCGGTCGAACATCGAGTACATGGTCTCCGATTACGACAAGGTGGAGCCGCTCATCGAAAAGCTCGAGAGCGAAGGCTTCCCGGTCGGCGGCACGGGCAACTCGGTGTCCATGATCTCGCACACCCAGGGCTGGCTCCACTGTGACATTCCCGGGACCGATGCCTCGGGCGTTGTCAAGAGCCTGATGGACATGATGTACGAGGAATTCAAAAAGGAGGAGATGCCCAACCGCGTGCGCATCACCACCTCGTGCTGTCAGATCAACTGTGGCGGCCAGGGTGATATCGCCATCAACGTCCAGTACACCAAGCCGCCCAAGATCGATCACAGCCGCGTTGCCAATGTCTGTGAGCGCCCGGCGGTCGTCGCGCGGTGTCCGGTTGCCGCCATCCGCCCGGCCATGGTCAACGGCCAGCCCTCCCTTGAGGTGGACGAGAAGAAATGCATTTGCTGCGGTGCCTGCTATCCGCCCTGCCCGCCAATGCAGATCAACGGCGACGATTCGACCAAGATCGCGGTCTGGGTGGGCGGCAAACATTCGAACGCCCGCTCCAAGCCTACGTTCCACAAGCTCGTCGTGGCCAACCTGCCGAACAATCCGCCCCGTTGGCCCGAGGTGGCGGAGGTCGTCAAGAAAATCCTCTACGCCTACAAGGAGAATGCCCGCGACTATGAGCGGATGGGCGAGTGGATCGAGCGTATCGGCTGGCCGCGGTTCTTCGAGATCACGGGGCTCGCGTTCACCAAGCACCATCTCGATACTTGGACCGGCGCCAGGCATACAATGAACACGTCAACGCACATTCGCTTCTAGTTCCGCGACCGGGCCCGGGTTGCTAGCGGTTGATGGCCCCCGAAACCATGCTCGCCACGACGATGGTTGCAGGGAGGTGTGCTGCGGCCCGGGTCCGGTTGTGAGCTTGGCGAGGTCCTTGGTATGTCTGCGGCGCTTACCTCGGGGGTGGCTGTACGAGCGCGGAGCTCAAAAGATTGAACTGCTAGAGCAGTTTGAGTTTGGGCGCTTTGAGAGAGCAGGCCGATAGTTGAAAGGTCGACTGAAGAGCGGAGTGGAGATGAGACGGTGAAGTTTGGGATCGTCGTAAATGAAGGCCCTTATACCCACCAGGCCTCCGATAGCGCCTATCAGTTCACCAAGGCGGCGCTCGAGAAAGGGCACGAGGTATTTCGCGTCTTCTTCTACCACGATGGTGTCAATAACGGCACCCGCCTCACAGTGCCGCCGCAGGATGAGCGCCATATCCAGCGGAATTGGTCGTCATTGGCCGAGGAGCACAACCTCGACCTCGTAGTCTGCATCGCCGCCGCACAAAGGCGCGGCATACTCGATGCCGACGAGGCGAAGCGGCAGGGCAAGGATACCGACAACATTGCGCCGGGCTTTCGCATCTCCGGTCTCGGTCAGCTGATCGAGGCGGGCATCCAGTGCGATCGCCTGGTCATCTTCGGCGACTGAGCCCTGTTTATCTACGGCGACTGAGCCTGGGCCCGAATATCCGAAAATATGCGAATAAGAGGGCAGGAGTAAGAGGGTAGAGGCGAGAGGGCAGAAGGCGCGGGCGATGCACTGATGCGCGTTGTTGCGGGTCAGTCTATCGAGTGGCTTGAGACGCGCCGCGGAGCTTGGGAGCCGGGGTAGCTGGAGTGAGCGGTAAGCCAAGCCAATTGTTGCAGGAGACGCTGGAGACTAGGTGCGGAAAGTAGCGCTAATCGGTTGGGGTGAAAGGAATGGCGAGCGAAGCTGACAAGCCAGAGGCGGAAGGCGCCGAGGGCGGTGGCGCAGAGGTCACCAAGAAGTTCCTCTATGTCAATCGCAAGGCGCCCTATGGCACGATCTATGCCCTCGAGTCGCTCGAGGTGGTGCTCATCGGGGCCGCCTTCGAACAGGACGTGAGCTTAGCCTTTCTCGACGACGGTGTCTATCAGCTGACCAAGAACCAGGACACCAAGGGCATTGGTGTCAAAAATTTCTCGCCCACTTACAAGGCGCTCGGGGACTATGAGGTGACCAAGCTTTATGTCGAGAAGGAGTCGCTTGCTGAGCGCGGGTTGACGGAAGCCGATCTGATGGAGATCACCTACGAGGACGAGGACGACGATTGGGCTGAAAAGCCTTCCATCCGCGTTGTCAGTCGCGAGGAAATGGCCGAGATCATGGCCGAGCAGGACGTCATCTTGAGTTTCTGAGTTTTGAGCAACGCGCGTATCTGCGCACGCGTTTCTGAGGTAGTGAAGGTTGCTTCTGAGCGGGGCAAAGTCATTCTGAGTGGGGCAGGGTCCAGGACATGTTGCACACGGTCAACAAGTCACCTTTTGAGACATCGACGCTTTTGAGTTGTCTCCGCCATGCCCGCGAGGGGGATGCGGTGCTCCTCATCGAGGATGGTGTCTATGGGGCGCTCAAGGGCACGACGGTTGCGGGCGAGATTTGGCCGCGCAAAGGCCAGCTTGCCTTTTATGTTTTGGGTCCGGACCTCGAGGCGCGTGGCCTCGACAAATCCCGGCTCATTGATGGGTTCAAGGTCGTCGACTATGGCGGCTTTGTTGATCTGGTCGCCGAGCATGACGTCACTCAGTCCTGGCTCTAGGCTCGCCAGAGCCGGCCGGAGCGGTATGGCGGTTTCATGTTTGGTGAGTTGACGCTCGATCAGAGGAGAGAGAAGAAATGGGCGCCTATGTGCTGAATGGTGTTGAGATCCCGCATGACGAGGAAGGCTATATCACCGACCTTGGCAATTGGAGCAAGGAGCTTGCGGTGCTCATCGCCAAGGACGAGAACATCGAGATGACCGATGAGCACTGGGAGGTGGTGAACTTCTTGCGCGAATACTATGAAGAGTACCAAATCGCGCCGGCCATTCGCGTCCTTGTCAAAGCGATCAAGAAGTCGCTTGGCAAAGAGAAGGGCAACAACAAGTATCTCTATGAGCTGTTCCCATACGGCCCCGCCAAGCAGGCCTGTAAGATCGCAGGATTGCCGAAGCCGACGGGTTGCGTCTAGCGGCGTGCATTCGTCTGCATTGCCCGATTTTCGGCCGCTGATGGGCGCTGGGAGCTGGCTTTGAGCCGGAACATTTGAGCCGGCGCAAATGGTGAGCCGGCGCAAATGGGTGCCTCTAAAAGCTCGTCGCCGGATACCCGGCTTTGCGGGCACAGGCGTGACCCAGTGCCGTTCGGCTCAACGCTTGTTTGCCTCCCCCTCTCAGGGGGAGGCCCCGCGGGGGCTCTGGGCAAGCTGCGCGAACGCGAGCGCGGCGCCCCTAGCCTTGGAGGGGGTTGCTGGGCAGGCTTGCCCGAGGGCGGCGCCCGAGGCCCCGGAGGGGGCGTTGCGAATTGGAACGGTGCTGTGCAGCCAATTGACTGCGCGCAAACTTTCACCTTCTTCCGAGACCTTCCCTTCGAGGGGATGAAGGGAATGAAATCGGCCGCGGGAGAGCCCAACAAATTGCGGTTCAGCTCCGCGCGTCATGGTGCCGGGTTATTCGGGTTATAGCGTCGTAAGTGCGCAGAGCCTACGGAGTTCGGGTGCCTACGGAGCGCGGGCAGAGAATCAAAACCATGGCGCGAAGAACCAATGCCATGGCGTGACGTGCAGAAAGCCAGAAAGGTCTACCGTACGGCAGTGGGGCGAAGCCGGGCGATCCAGAGAAGCCGGACCATTCAGAATGGCAAACACCATTTTGAGCCCCTGGATCAGCCGTTCCGAATTCCCGGGTTAAACCCGAGCAGGGTGGCCGGGGCGATGACGTGAAAAAGCGGTTCTTCGAGGTCGCCATCGCCAAATATCGCCAAAGGATGTGCGCGCGGGAGTGGGAATGGCGGGAGTGGGAATGTTGGTGACGACGGTTTATGCGATCCTGTTCTATCTCGCCACGCTCATTCTCGTGGCTGGGGTTGGCTATCGCATCTGGGTCTATGCCCGGACGCCGGCGCCGCTCAAGATCCCGACCACGCCAGCCCCCGTCACGCGTGCCGGGGTGGTGATGCGCATCGTGCGCGAGGTGGTGCTTTTCGAGAGCCTCTTTAAGGCCAACAAATGGATCTGGGTCTTCGGCTGGGTGTTCCATGCCGGGTTGCTGCTCGTGCTGTTGCGCCATGTGCGCTATTTCCAGGAGCCGGTCTGGAAGCTCATTGCCCTCATTCAGCCCTTTGGCATTTATGCGGGCTTCGCCATGGTGGCGGGGCTGCTCGGCCTCTGGGCGCGGCGTCTGTTTGTGCCGCGCATCCGCTATATCTCGGGCCCCTCGGACCATCTGATGCTGGCGCTCATCGTGGCCATCGGGCTCAGCGGCCTGGCGATGCGCTATCTCGCACCGACAGATATTGTGGCCGTCAAGGCCTTCTTCTTAGGGCTCATGACGTTTGACTGGCAGCCGCTACCGGCCGATCCGGTTCTGCTCATTCATCTTACGCTGGTCGCCATTCTGATGATGATCTTTCCGGTCTCGAAGCTGCTCCATGCCCCTGGACTCTTTTTCAGCCCCGGCCGCAACCAGGTGGACAATCCGCGCGAGCGGCGCCATCTGGCGCCCTGGGCCGCCGAGCTCGAGGCCGCTGAGGGACGGGGGCGATGAGCCATGGGACCTTGGAGTCTTGGATGTGCTTTGGAGTCTCGGTTTCGGATGTGCTTTGGAGCCTCGACTGCGCTTGCAGTGAGCCAGCTTTGCATGGTTGAGCTTGCAATGGGCTGTGCCTGTGCCTGCCAATGCGATGCGCCTGCGAATGAGCTTTGCCGGTCAATGAGCTGTGCTGAGCGATTGAGTGGCGTTGAACGATTGAGAAGCCATGGGTGACAGAAGCCATGGGTGACAAATGCCATGGGTGAGATGCAGACCAAAGAGCAGCTGACGCCGGAGGATTTTCTCGACCCCCTCGAGATTCCACCGATCGTCAAAGGTGCGATGGCCGACAGCAAGCCCTATCCGGCGGCCCCCGAGCATCAGGAAAAGCTCGGCTTTCCGGGCGAGCTCGTCGACGACTGGCACGATCGGGCGATCGCCAAGCTCGGGGAGTTGGCGAGCAAATACCGCGGGCTTAGGGTCTATCTCGACAGTTGCGTGAAATGCGGGGCGTGTACCGACAAGTGCCACTATTTCCTCGGCACGGGCGATCCCAACAACATGCCCGTCGCGCGTCAGGACCTGCTGAGGCAAGTGTGGCGGCGGCATTATACGTTCGCCGGCAAATACTTCCCTTGGCTCGTTGGTGCCAAGGACCTCACCGAGGAGTTGCTCGACGAGTGGTACAGCTATTTCCACCAGTGCTCACAGTGCCGGCGGTGCTCGGTTTATTGCCCTTATGGCATTGATACGGCCGAGGTCTCGATGGCCGCGCGCGAGATCATGGACACCATCGGCAAGGGCCAGAAATACTGCAACGAGATCATCGGCAAGGTCCACACCGTTGGCAACAATCTGGGCCTGCAAGCCAAGGCGCTTAAGGCAACGCTTGAAGAGCTCGAAGAGGAGATCGAGGACGACACCGGCGTCTCCGTCCGCCTGCCGCTCGATGAGAAGGGGGCCGAGATCATGCTGGTCACCCCGAGCGCCGATTTCTTCGCCGAGCCCCACATCGACGGTCTCATCGGCTATGCCAAGGTCTTTCATCAGGCTGGGGCCAGCTGGACCATCAGCTCGCACGCCTCTGAGGCCGCCAACTTCGGCATGTTCATCGGCTCTTATGAGAACATGCGAAAGATGGCGCTGCGCATTCGCGAGGCGGCGCTCGATCTCGGCGTCAAGAGGATCATCTTCGGGGAGTGCGGCCACGCCTGGCGCGCGGCCTACAGTTTCCTCAACACGCTTGCGGGGCCCTTCGATTTCCTCGACCAGAACTACCCCATCCCGCAGCATATCTGCGAATACACCTATGACCTCATCCAGCGGGGTGTGCTCAAGTTCGACAAGTCGCGCAACGACCACATTCGCTTGACGTTCCATGACAGTTGCAACGTCGCCCGGGCCTCGCGCATGGGCGACATGCCGGGCGGCCAGTTCGAAATTCCGCGGGCCATCCTGCGGGCGGTCTGCAACCACTTCTACGACATGGCGCCCGAGACCATTCGTGAGGCGACGTTCTGTTGCGGCGGCGGCGGTGGCCTTCTCACCGATGAGCTCATGGATGTCCGCACCAAGGGGGCACAGCCGCGCATACGGGCCCTCAAAGAGGTGATCGAGGAGCACGGCGTCACGCACATGGCGGCTATTTGCGCCATCTGCAAAACCCAGTTTGCCAAGATCTTTCCTGCTTACGGGATCCCCATGGACACCATCGTCAGTGTCCACCAGATGGTCTCAAATGCCATCATTCTCGATGGCGAGGTGCGTGACGACGACGATGACGACGCCGAGGACGATGAGAGTTAGCACGAGAAAATGAACCGCGGGCCTCTCGGCCGCCCGCCTGGCCGATGTCCGAACGGAGGATAAAGAATGACCGTTGATACCGACGTCAAGGATGGTGGCGCTGAGGCGCCGAAGCTCACTTTCAGGCGCTTCCGGGAGGGCGAGACGGCCGCCGACATCGATCTCGAGGAAAAAATCTTCCAGGCCGACCATTCCTACAAGTGCCCGACCTATATCCACAAGACGCCGCCGTGTCAGGGCAGTTGTCCCTCGGGCCATGAGATTCGCGGCTGGCTCGCCATTGTGCGCGGCATGGACAAGCCGCCCACCGAGGACATGACCTGGCAGGAATACGCCTTCCGCCGCATGGTGAAGGCCAACCCGTTCCCCTCCGTCATGGGGCGCGTCTGCCCTGCGCCGTGCGAGGATGGCTGCAACCGCAACGAGGTTGACGATACCGTTGGCATCAACGCCGTCGAGCACTATGTCGGCGATTGGGCAATTGAGCACAAGCTCGGCCTTGGCGAGCCGGCCGAGTTCACCGGCAAGAAGGTGGCCGTGGTCGGTGGCGGCCCCGCGGGCCTGACAGCGGCCTATTACCTCCGCCTCAAGGGACATGCGGTTTCCATCATCGAGGCCAACGACCGCCTTGGCGGCATGATGCGTTTCGGCATTCCCGGCTATCGCACGCCGCGCAACATGCTCGATGCCGAGATCGACCGCATCATTGCGCTCGGCATCGATGTGCGCACCAACACGCGCGTTGGCCGCGACGTCACAATCGCCGAGCTCGAGGAGCATTTCGATGCCATCTTCTGGGCCATCGGTGCGCAAAAGGGCCGGCCGTTGCCCATCCCGGGTGCCGATGCCCCCAATTGCATCACGGGTGTCGAGTTCCTCGATGCCTTCAACAAGGGCTGGGTTTACCAGACGGCACAAAAGGTTGTCGTCGTCGGCGGCGGCGACACCTCGATCGACGTGGCCTCGGTCGCCCGCCGTCTCGGCCACATCAAAAAGGTCAATCCCAAGGACAACACCGACCATTCGCAGGTGGGCTACACCGCAAGCGATGTCGCCGGCACTTTGCGGCGCGAGGGCATGGAGGCCATCCTCACCTCCCTCTTCCCGCTCGAGCAGATGACGGCCGCCGAGCGCGAGCGCGAGGACGCCTTGCGCGAGGGCGTGCGCATTCTGGGCTCTGTGATGCCGCTCGAGGTCATCAAGGACGAGAACGGCCGCGCCAAGGCGCTCAAGATGGCCAAGTGCCGCATGGAAGGCAATAAGCCGATCCCCGAGGAAGGCACCGAGTTCGAGCTCGAATGCGACATCATCATATCGGCCATCGGCCAGATGGGCGACCTTTCGGGGATCGAGGAGCTCGACAACGGCAATGGCTTCATTGCCGCTGACCAAATCTATCGCGTCAAGGGACGGGAGAAGCATTTCGCAGGCGGTGACATCCTGCGCCCGCACCTGTTGACGACGGCCATCGGCCACGGGCGCATCGCCGCCGACACCATCGATCATTACCTCTCGGGCCAGCCGATGGAAAAGCGGCCCAAGATCGATGTCCACCACTTCAATCTGCTCGAGGAGCTGCATCAGCGTGGGCTCGATCCCGACCCCTACGACCACATGCAAAAGCGCGGCACCTCCGAGGAGCGCTTTGCCATCCACAACTACGAGGATCGCTCGGATACCCAGATCATCCCCCACGACGAGCTCTTTAAGGGCCATTTCTCCTATCAGGCCCGCGCCAAGCGCGAAGAGGTCCACATCGAAGGGGAGGACGTGCTTGGCAACTTCGAGGAGCGCATCAAACGCCTCAGCGAGGAGGAGGCAATCTACGAAGGCAATCGCTGCATGAGCTGCGGCATGTGTTTCGAGTGCGACAACTGCGTGATCTACTGCCCGCAGGACGCCGTTCACAGGGTGCCGAAGAAGGAGCGGGCTGTGGGGCGCTATGTCTATACCGACTACACCCGTTGCATCGGTTGTCACATCTGCATGGACGTTTGCCCCACGGGCTACATCAAGATGGGGTTGGGCGAGTAGAACGTGGAGCCGGGCCCGTTTGCGCATGGGGCTGAGAGTAGAACATGGAGCTGTGGGAGTGGTATGAGGGCCTGGGCGAGTAGAGCAGACTAGAGCATGAAGCCGGGCGGCTGGGCGGTTGGTTGCGGTAGGGGCCGAGCGCGCCGGAGTAAGGGGCTAAACATCACATGCTCCGCTTCGAAAGGTTTTGCAGCATGGGCCGAGCGAGCCGGGGTAAGGGGCCGAGAGTCACGGGGTCCGCTTCGAGACGTCGTTGCGGCCAGGACCGAGCGAGCTGGGGATAGGGCTGGGTGAGGCCGTGTCCGGTGTCCGGGGCCCGGTTCAAAAAAAGCTCGATTCAGTTCTAAAGGAGCCGGGTTCGGGAGAGCCTGGTTCTGGAGAGCTCGGGTCTGGAGAGCTTGGTTCAGTTCTAAAAGAGCCCGGTTCTGGAGGGCCTGGTTCTGAAGGAGCCCGATCTCGGAGGAAAATGGGGTTTGCGATGTTGCGCAAGCGACTGTTGCCAGCTTTCGGTGCGGCGCTGCTGGTCGCGGGGGTCGTGGCCGGGGGCGATCCGTCGCAAGTGATCTTGCCGGGCGCCCCGGCCTGTGCGGCCGAGCCTCTGACGGCGGCGCCACAGCAGGAGAGGGCCCGGGGACTGGGCGTCCGTATTGCCCGCGCGATTGTTCCCAAAGTTCCGAGAGGCAAGGGTGACAAATGCGTGGCCGATACCGACTTCATGCGCCGCAACCATATGAACGTGCTCTTGCACCAGCGCGACGATACCGTGCACGAGGGCATCCGCACCAAGCGCTTCAGCCTCAAGGGCTGTATTGATTGCCACGCGGTTGAGGGGGACGACGGAAAGCCCGTTTCGATCGCGAGCCCGAAGCACTTCTGCCGCACATGCCACGACTACGCGGCGGTCAAGATCGACTGTTTCGAGTGCCACGCCTCGCGCCCCGAGCCGGGCGCCAAGTCGGCGCGGGCGCGCAAGGGGCGCACGGGGCCCGAGCACGACTTTGCATTGCTTGCGGACTATTTGAGGAGCGTTGAGCGGTGAGCGATCCCAAATCGAACGGTCCCAAGTCGAGAGGACGACAGGCGAGGAGCCCAAAGTCAAGGAGCTCAAGCTTGAGGAGCTCACACTCGAGGGGCTCAAACTTGAGGTGCCCAACGGCGAGGAACAACGGGTTTGTGCCTGTCGCGGCGGGCGGTGGTGGGTGTTCCGCCGGCACCGCAGGCAACACTGGTGCAGCGCGTCGGGCCGAGGCCGAGGCGGAGGCGAGGGCAGAGGCGAACGGAAAAGCAAAAGCAGAGGCCACGCGGCGGGCGTTTCTCAAGAAGGTGGCGGCGCTCGGCGTTGTTTCGCTGGCGCCGGGGGTGATGCTCTATACCTTCCCCAGCACGCCCGGGGCGGCGCAAACCGTGCCCGCCCGCGCGCCCGATGAGCCCGTCACCGGCAAGGTGCGCTGGGGCATGCTCATTGATGTCTCGCGCTGCGGCGATGGCTGCTCGGCCTGTGTAGAGGCTTGCAAAGAGGAGAACGGCTGGCAGGACAACGGCCGCCCCCTGACCGATGCGCAGTGGATCCGGGCGCTCAAGGTGCGCAACCCGCGCACCGGCTATGAGCGCACGGTGCCTATGCTGTGCCAACACTGCGCCTCGCCCCCTTGCGTTGACGTCTGCCCCACGGGCGCCTCGTTCCGTCGGGCCGACGGCATCGTGCTGGTCGACAAGCACATTTGCATCGGTTGCCGTTATTGCATGCTGGCGTGCCCCTATTCGGCGCGCTCGTTCATCCACGAGCCGCTTGAGGATCAAAAGCCCTATGCGCCGCGGGGCAAGGGGACGGTGGAATCGTGCACCTTTTGCGTCCACCGCGTCGACGAGGGACGCACGCCGGCCTGCGTCGAGGCCTGCAATGACAGTGCCGGCGGAGCGATGCTGTTCGGCGATCTCAACGACCCCAACAGTGAAATCTCCAAACGCATCGCCCAATATGCCACCATTCAGGTGCGTGCGGACCTCGGACTCGATCCTGGCGTGCGCTACCGCAATGTATAGACGGAGACGCCCAGCCCACGTGACGAGCAAGAGCAGCGCCATGAAACGCAAGCGCATCCACTTCGAGACACTCCAGGGACGGACCTGGGCCTTGAATGCGGCCCTCGCTGTGGCGGCGCTTCTGGTCGCTGCCGGCCTCGGTGCCGCGTGGTACATGGAACACTACGGCCATATCGTCACCAACATGACCAACCAGATCGCCTGGGGCACGCCCCATGTCTTTGCCGTGTTCCTGATCGTTGCGGCATCGGGGGCGCTCAATGTCGCTTCCATCGCCTCGGTGTTCGACCGCGCCGCCTACAAACCCTATGCCCGCCTTTCCGGCCTTTTGGCCATTGCGCTGCTTGTGGGTGGTCTTGCCATTCTCGTTCTCGATCTCGGCCGGCCCGATCGCCTTATCGTCGCAATGACGACATACAACTTCAAATCGATCTTCGCCTGGAACATCTATCTCTATATCGGTTTCCTGGCGGTCGTCGTTGCCTATCTCTGGACGATGATGGCGCGGCGGATGGGCCGTTTCACCAAGCCCGCGGGCTTCCTCGCCTTCCTCTGGCGCCTGGTGCTCACCACCGGCACGGGCTCCATCTTCGGCTTTCTTGTCGCGCGCGAGGCCTATGACGCCGCGCTGCTCGCGCCGCTTTTCATCGCCGCCTCCTTCAGCTTCGGCCTCGCAATCACCATTCTGGTGCTGCTGCTCGTGGGCGCCGATCTCGAGGGCACGCTGCTGCCCCGCGAGACGCGCAAGCGCTTTCGGGGGCTGATGATGGTGTTTATTGCGGCAGTGCTCTATTTTACGGCGCTTCATCTGCTCACGAGCGCCTACGGCACCGAGCATCATGGCATTGTCCGTTTCATACTGCTTGAAGGTGGCGCCTACACGATTGTGTTCTGGCTCGTTCAGGTTCTCTTGGGCGGCCTTGTGCCGCTTGCGCTGCTGGCCTTGCCCGGGTTTGGCACGAGCCGCGGCGGCCTTGCGCTCGCCTCGCTACTCGTTGTCATTGGTGGCCTCGGCCAGATGTATGTTCTGATCATCGCCGGCCAGGCCTATCCATTGCAGCTCTTCCCCGGCATGGAGGTCTCGAGCTCCTTCATCGACGGGCAGGTTGCGCAATATGTGCCGAGCTGGCCCGAGGTGCTGCTTGGCCTTGGCGGAATGGGCATCGCCATGCTGATCACCGGCATTGGGCTCAAGGTGCTTGCGTTCTTGCCCCGCCCCGTTCGCGAGGCCGAGGCAGTGCGTGAGGTTGCGGGCGAGCAGGCCGCCGCTGCCGCTTGAACGCTTGAACGCCGGGGCGGCGTCAGGGCGCCCGATCGACCGTCGAGGGGAGCAGCAACCATGGCCCGGCTTCGCGAGTGTGGAGGGGCTTGAGCGGGGGGAAGCGTTTAAGCGGGGGTTTCGATGCCGCCGCACGGAGCAGCAACCATGGCCCAGCTCCTCTTAGCCGCTCCCTCCCGTTCCTCCGGCAAGACAACGATCACCCTTGGATTGGCCGGTGCGCTCAGAGCGCGCGGGCTCAGCGTCCAGGCCTTCAAGAAAGGCCCCGACTATATCGACCCCATGTGGCTCAGCCGTGCCTCGGGGCGAGCGGCTTACAATCTCGACTTCAACACCCAGAGCCGTGAGGAAATCACGGCGCTCTTTGCCGCCAAGGCGGCCGGGGCCGACCTCGCGCTGATCGAGACGAACATGAGCCTTTTCGACGGCTCGCGCGCCGATGGCCGCGATGACAGCAATGCCGCACTTGCCAAGTTGCTGCGCGCGCCCGTCGTCCTTGTGGTCGATTGCAAGGGCATGGCGCGCGGCATCGCGCCGCTTTTGCTGGGCTACGCCAATTTCGATCCCGAGCTCGCCATTGCGGGCGTCATACTCAACCGCGTGGGCGGGCCCCGCCACGAGAAAAAGCTGCGCGCAGCGGTGCGTGAGTACACCGATATCCCCGTTCTCGGGGCCGTTGCCGCCGATTCCGAGCTCGCCATCCTCGAGCGCCATTTGGGGCTTGCAACACCCGGCGAGACCCGCGCCCTCGATCAGAAGATCGCCCGCATTGTCGATGTGGTGGGCCGCGGCCTCGACCTCGATCGGCTGGTTGCGATTGCGCGCGCCGCGCCCTTGCCCGCGCCGCCATCTCCACCCTTGCCTGAATCCCCATCTGCGCCCTTGCCCGCCGCGGCTGCAGGCTCAGATGCAACGCAGTCTCCAGCGTCTGCAGGGCGGCCCGTCCGCATCGCCATCGCCCGCGATACCGCATTCGGCTTTTATTATCCCGACGACCTCGAGGCCTTTGAAGCGGCGGGAGCCGCGCTCATCCCGTTCAATGCCTGCACGGACCCGGCGTTGCCCGAATGCGACGGGCTCTTTATCGGCGGCGGTTTTCCCGAGACCCAGATGGCCGCGCTCGAGGCCAACCAGTCGTTGCGCGAGGACGTGAGGCGCAAGATCGAGGCCGGCCTGCCCGCCTATGCCGAATGCGGCGGGCTCATGTATCTCTGCCGTGCCATCGTCTGGCAGGGGGCGCGGGCCGAGATGGCGGGCGTCATTGCGGCCGACGCGGTCATGCACCCCCGTCCCCAGGGGCGCGGCTATGTGCGGTTGCGTGAGCGCGCCGAGATGCCCTGGCCGCGCTTGCCTCGCATGGAAGCGGCCGAACAGAAAGCTGCGGGGGATGCCGCTCCCGGGCTTGCGGCCCACGACACGGCAGCCCCCAAGTCTGCGACCGCAGAGCCTGCAGCCCCCGCTCCCGAATATGTGGCCCACGAGCTTGCGGCCCAAGAGTTTGCGGCCCACGAGTTCCACTATGCGGGGCTCGAGGCGACCGGTGAGGCGTTCACATTTGCCTATGACGTCTTGCGCGGCGCCGGCATCGATGGCGCCCATGATGGCATCGTCTACCGCAACCTGCTGGCTGGTTTTGCACATCTCCGACAGACACGCGACTGCCCCTGGGTCGCGCGATTTATCGCCTTCGTGCGTCGTTGCGCCCGCACCTGAGCGATACGCCCCTCGAGGCCGGCGGTATCTCGACCACCTTCCATTCCCTTGCCAAGGTGCGCTATCGTTGCCCTTGGCAGGCGAATGAAGGTTGCGGATCGGTCAGGGAAAGGGGCCATGGGCGGCCAACGCAAGTGGGCAGTGACGAGCAGCTTGGCCTTGCTGGCCTTGGCTCTCCTCTCGCCCGTCTCGCCATCTGTTGCGCGTGCTTCGGCTGCGGGTGACGCCGAGAAAGGCCGCAAGATTGCCGAGCAGCATTGCTCACGCTGCCATGTGGTTGGCGATTTCAACCCCACGGGCGGGATCTCGAGCACGCCCTCGTTTCAGATGCTCGTCAAGCGCCGGCCCGACTATCGCGCGCGTTTTTCGACGTTCTTTACCCGTCGGCCGCATCCGGCCTTTATCTCGATCGAGGGCATCGGGCGCCCCCACGAGGATTTGCCGCCCAATGCGGCGCCCATCGAGCTGCCACCAGAGGCGATCGATCACATTGTCGCCTTCGTCGAAGAGCTGAAAGAGAAATACGCAAAGCAGAGGCAATAGCTTGCGGATTCTCTCCTTCACGGCTCCCTGACGGAAGTACGCGGACCACGGACGCTGGGCGCGAGCCCCCGCTTGGATCGCAGGGCGCAGATTGCGCGGTGCGGGTTAACTCCTTGTTGTCGCCCGTCGGCGACAATCTGGCTTTGGGACGATTTGAGAGGCACTGAGCCATGGAACCATTGCACGCGCGTGCCCATCGCGACGATCGCGACGAGAGCAACGACGGCTCGGCGGCCGAGCACATCCTCGATCGCGCCCACCTCGCCCGGTATACCGGGGGCGAGCCCGCACTCGAGCGCGAGATTCTCGGGCTTTTTCTCGAGCAGGCGGCAACACTGATCGAGAAGCTGGCGGGCAATAAGCTGGCGGGCTCTCAGGCTCCCGACAGTTGGCGCTTTGCCGCCCATTCGCTCAAGGGCTCGGCGCGGGCGGTGGGCGCCTGGGAGCTGGCCGCCCTGGCCGAGCGTGCCGAGAAGATGCCCTCAGAGCCGCCTGCGGAAGAGGCCGAGTGCGCCGGCGGCCCCGATGGCGAGTGCGCCGCGCATGCGGCCATCATCGCCGAGCTACGCGAGGCCTATGGCCGCGTCGCCGCTGCCTGCGCCAGCGCTGCCGAGGGCGATTGAGGAGCGCGTGCTCGGTCGGCAAGCATCCCCCCAGAACGCAGAGCCCCAATCCGGATCGCAGGCCCTCGCTGCGATCATTCCTCGGGTGCGGGCCCAAAGACGAGCACCGCATTGAGGCCGCCAAAGGCGAATGAGTTGCTCATGGCGTGGCGGACCGCGCGCCGCGCGGGCTCGTTGGGCGTATAGTCGAGATCGCATCCCTCGCCAGGTTCATCGAAGCCGATGGTCGGCGGCACGACCCCCTCGCGAATGGCCATGATGCTGGCGACGGCCTCAACCGCGCCGCCCGCCCCCAGCAGGTGGCCATGCATGGATTTGGTCGAGGAGATCGCCAGCCGGTCGGCGGCCCGTCCGAAGACGTCGCGGATGGCGCGGGTCTCGTTGATGTCGTTGATGGTGGTCGCAGTGCCGTGGGCGTTGAGATAGTCGATGTCGTCGGGCGCAAGGCCTGCATCGGCGAGCGCCAGCCGCATGGCCTCTTTCGGCCCCTCGACATCGGGGTTGACCATATCCTTGGCATCCGAAGTCATGGCAAAGCCCTTGAGCTCGGCGAGGACGGAGGCGCCGCGGGCGCGCGCATGGGCGAGATCCTCGAGCACCAGCACGCCCGCCCCCTCACCAAGCACCGTGCCGTTGCGGCGCTTGGCGAAGGGAAAACACCCCTCGGGCGAGAGCACGCGCATGGCCTGCCAGGCGCGCATGGTGCCGAACGTGATGACCGCCTCGCTGGCTCCGGCGACGCCGTAGTCGACGGCGCCGCGGCGAATGAGGTCGCGCAGGAGGCCGATGGCATGGGTTGCGGTTGAGCAGGCGCTGACGGTGCCGAAGGTGGGGCCGGTGATGCCGTATTCGATGCCGACGTGGGCTGCGGCCGATGAGCCGATAAAGCGCAACAGCGTAAGCGGATTCGTCGCCTTCTTGTTATGGATGAAGATATCGCGATAGCCGTTCTCGAGCGTGACAAGACCGCCCGCGCCCGAGCCGATGATCGAGGCCGCGCGCCCCGGGTTGGGCAGTGGCGGAGCGAGCCCCGCCTGGTCCATGGCTTCTTGCGCCGCCACGGCGGCGAATTGCGAATAGCGATCGGCGAGCAATAGTAGCTTGCTCTTGAGGTGGGCGCGCGGGTCGAAATCCTTCACCTCGCAGGCGATCTTGATATAGAGCTCGCTGGTATCGAAGCTCTCGATCTCCCCGACAGCCGAAACGCCGCCCATGAGCGCCTGCCAGAAGGCCTCGACACCGATGCCGATGGGGGTCACGGCGCCCATGCCGGTGACGACGACGCGTCTGTTGTCCGACTGTGTCATGGCATGAAAGGACGGTCTGTCATGGTGTTGGAGATACCTTCTCACCGGCCGTCAGCGCGGGGGTCTGAGCTCTGGGGACGGATGCGACGGATGCGGCGGATGCTAAGCGAGGAGCGAGAGTACGCCAAGGCGGGGCGACGAAGCGATCGGGCTCTCGGTGGCGCATGCTCTTGGCGGCGCATGTGAAGCGCGGGCCCCTCTGGCCTCGCTATCATGAGGCGGGTTCATGCTCAGGCGGCGGCGCCGCTCGAGCTCGCACCGGACTCGGCCAGGAGCCCCCGCACCCGCTCGACCACGGTGCCAACCGTCTTGAAGTCCTCGACCTCCTCATTGGCATTATAGGGGATTTCGATTCCGAAGGTGTCCTCAATGTCGAAAACAATCATCGCAAGGTCGAGCGACTCGATCTCGAGCTCCTCGAGGTTGGTCTCGAGCGAGATGTCGTCTCTTGGCTCTTTCATATGCTTTTTGAGAATGTCGATGATTTTTGTTGCGACGTCGTCCATCTGGCTCTCCTCAGGATCCGGCGACCGGTATGCCGGGAAGGCCGCCCGCACTCGGCATCGATCTGCAACTCCTGTTATTGCTTGCTATTCCAGTTGGCGAGCAAGGGCAAGCCGCATTGGCCCGACGGCCAACAGGCGATTTCAGCAATGGGTGGCCGTTCCAATCAATCCGCTGCCGTTTCTTCAGGCAATGCGCGGCCGTTCCAATCAGTCCGCAGCGTTTCGGAGCAATGCACGGCCGCCGGCGGCAACGCTTAGCTGAGCGCGGCATACACACAAACACCCAGGCTGGCGGCAGCGCCTGCTGGTTCGCATGCCCCATAATGCCCTAGAATTGCATCGTTTGCATCAATAACAACGCCCCAAACTTTATGAGCCATGCTAAAAGACCAGAACGCGTGTCTCTTGTGCACCAAACGAACCGACTACCGTCGTTACATGGATTGGAACCTGACCCCAGATGGAATCGATCCTGAGGGGCGGTCGTCAGGCGGCAAATGAGGCTGTCAAAGGCGGCAGGCAAGGTGGCAAGGCGGCACGCAAGCGAGGTAATCAAGCGCGCGTGACAGAGGATGGCTCGGGCGCGGGAACTGGGAGGAAGAACAGTCATGTCCAGCAATCCGCAACCTTCCGGGAGCGAGGCCAGGCAAGAGAGCGCTGCCCGCAATGAGGCCACCTATCCCTGGCTCAGTGCCTATCCAGAGGGTATCGACTGGTTCCAGGAGTTCGAGGGCACGCCCGTTCACGAGCTCCTCGAGAAGACGGCCCGCGACTATCCCGGGCACACGTGTGCGCACTTCCTTGGCAAGTCGCTCAGCTATGGCGAGATTGCGGGCCTTGTGGATCGGGCCGCGGCAGGGCTTCAGAAGGCGGGGGTGGGCGTCGGCACCAAGGTCGGGCTTTTTGTGCCCAACAGCCCAACGGCCATTATCTACTACTATGCGATCCTCAAGATCGGCGCCACCGTTGTCAACTACAACCCGCTCTATACGGTTGAGGAGCTGACATTTCAGGTCAAGGACAGCGAGACCGAGATGATGGTCACGCTCGATTTGAAACTCCTGTTCGACAAGGTCGCGGCCCTGATCGAGAATGGCGCCCTCAAGCGCGCCGTCATTTGCTCGTTTACGGGGCTTCTGCCGGGCCTCAAGTCGATGGCCTTCAGGCTCCTCAAAGGCAAGGAGCTCGCCAAGCCCCGGCAATCGACGATTGCCGACAAGCTCATTTTCGAGGACGCGCTCTTGGCCAATGACGGACGCCCCGAGGTGCCCGAGATCGATGTCGAGCAGATTGCCGTCCTGCAATATACGGGCGGCACCACAGGCACGCCCAAGGGCGCAATGCTGACCCACGCCAACCTCACGATCAACGTGCAGCAGGTGCTGGCCTGGGCGCCCGACCTTCGCATCGGCGGCGAGAAGCTCGTCGGCGTATTGCCGTTCTTTCACGTCTTCGCCATGACCGGGGTCATGAATTTCGGCATCGCGCTTGCGAGCGAGATCGTCATCATGCCGCGGTTCGAGCTCAACCAGCTCCTCAAGATCCTTGATCGCCAGAAGCCGACGATCATGGCGGGCGTGCCTACGATCTTCAATGCCATCATGAACCACCCCAAGATCAAGTCCTACGACTTGTCCTCGCTCCGGCTTTGCCTCTCGGGCGGGGCGCCCCTGCCGCTCGAGGTCAAGCGCGGCTTTGAGGCGATCACAGGATGCAGCCTCGTTGAGGCCTATGGCCTGTCGGAGACCGCGCCGGCCGCCACCATCAATCCGCTCAACGGGCCGGTCAAGGAGGGCTCTATCGGCCAACCCCTGCCGCGCACCATCCTTTCGTTGCGCGACCTCGACAATCCGGACCAAGAGGTGCCGCTTGGCGAAAAGGGGGAGATTTGCATCGCCGGCCCCCAGGTGATGAAGGGATACTGGAACCGGCCCGAGGAGACGGCAAAGACTTTCATCGGCGAGTTCTTACGCACGGGCGACGTCGGCATCATGGATGACGAAGGCTTCACCTTTATAGTCGATCGTGTGAAGGACCTGATCATCTGTTCGGGCTATAATGTCTATCCCCGGCGCATCGAGGAAGCGATCTATGAGTACGATGCCGTCGAGGAGGTGACCGTGATCGGCATTCCCGACGACTATCGTGGCGAGGCGCCCAAGGCCTTCATCAAACTCAAGGCGGGGCGCACCGCAAGCGCCGAGGACATTCTGAAACATCTCGAGCCTAAGCTCTCGAAGATCGAGATGCCGGCCGAGATTGAGTTCCGCGACGAGCTCCCGAAGACCATGATCGGCAAGCTCTCGAAGAAGGAGCTCAAAGAAGAGGAAGAGGCGAGACGATCGCATAAATGAATCGTGAACCAAAGCGGGGCGGGGACGAGCTGGCATCTGAAGACGATGAACGCGAGCCGCTCTACAGCATCAGCGATATAGCGCGCGAACTGGGTATGACCACGCGCGCCATCCGCTTTTACGAGACCAAGGGGCTTATCAGCCCCCGGAGGGTGGCGGGCGCGCGTGCCTACTCACGCCGCGACCGCGCGCGCTTGCAACTTATCAAGCGTGGCAAGCGGCTCGGCTTCTCGCTTGGTGAAATCGGCGAATACCTCGATCTCTATGACGTCGACCCGACGCAAATTCGTCAGATCAGCCATCTCTATGACAAGGTTTGTGAGAAGATCGAACTGCTTGAACAGAAAAAGGCGGACATCGAGGAGACGTTGCGGGAATTAAAACGTGTACGGGCGCGCGCGGCAAGGGAGCTCAGGGCGCGCACGTCTCGCGATGGCGGAGAGGGGGAGAAACGGGAATGAGGCTGCGGAGCCTGAGATAGACGGGAATGAGCTGGCGGAGCTGGGTTCAGACGGCGACAGGTGCTTAGGAGCCAGAGAATTGCCGCGCAATCCGGACGACGGCCTTGCGGCGACTTTGACTTCGAGTCGCCCTGTGGTTGGTATTGCTGCGCCGCCCGTAAGGGAAGGGAAGGGAATG
>WGBL01000412.1 GCA_015494375.1 Hyphomicrobiales bacterium
GGGTGGGCCCAAGAAAACCAAGAATGAGGCTTCGCCGCTTCTTACGCTGGATCCTCGGGGCACGTGATGGGGCTTCGCCCCACTCGGCCCGAGGATGACAAGCCTGTAATCCGACACCTGACATCCGACACCTGAATCTGGCACCTGACACCTGAACCGCCCCTGGCTCTGGGCGGGGCTCAACTCTTGCAGTTGCGCTGATTGTCTCAGGCACGCAAGGCTTCCATATAGCGCAACGTCAGCGGTTGATGGTATGACGCTTGGCGCGCGCGGCCGTTGGCCATTTGCTTGCTCGCGCGCCGAGCGTGCCCATGTCGACAAGCACATCGTATCAACAATAAGGTGCCGCCTGGAAGGAGCGCGATGGCCGTTGTCCGCCCTGTTCTGCTTGTCATCGGCCTGTTGCTCGCAACACTCGCCATCGCCGAGATGTTGCCGGTCGTCTATGACCTGAGCGCCGGCAATCCCGACTGGATTGCCTTCGCGCTCTCGGCCACCTTCACCTTTTTTGTCGGGATCGCGCTTGTGACTGCCAATTGGGGGGCGGAAAAGGCGCTTTCGATCCAGCAGGCCTTTGTGCTCACGGTCGGGGCCTGGGTTGCGCTTACGGTTTTTGGCGCCATTCCATTTGTTCTTTCCTCGTTGCAGTTGAGTTTTGCCGATGCCGTCTTCGAGGCCATGTCGGCGATCACCACAACGGGCGCCACGGTCATCAGCGGGCTCGACAAACAGCCCCCCGGCATTCTCATCTGGCGCGCCCTCTTGCAATGGCTTGGGGGCCTTGGCGTCATCGTCATGGCCATCGCCGTTCTGCCGATGCTCAAGGTCGGGGGCATGCATCTCTTCCGCGTCGAGGCCTTCGATACCGCGGGCAAGATCCTGCCGCGGGCAACCCAAATCTCGGGCAGCCTGACGATCATCTATGCCGCCATCACCCTTGCCTGCGGCATCGCCTATGTGCTCGCCGGCATGCCGGCGTTCGACGCCACCGTCCATGCCATGACCACGGTTGCCACCGGCGGCATGTCCTCGCGCGACGCCTCCATCGGGTATTATGACAGTGCCGCCATCGAGTTCGTGAGTATCGTTTTCATGATCATCGGCAGTCTGCCGTTCCTGCTCTATGTGCGTGCCTTGCGCGGCCGGCCGCTGTTGCTCGTGCAGGATTCGCAGGTTCGCTGGTTCTTCGGCTTCGTTTTTGTGTTTACGCTGCTTGCCTGGATGTCCCAGGCAACGGGCGGGCACGAGGTGGGCGCCCTCGAGCTGCGCGATGCCATGTTTTCGGTGGTCTCCATCATGACGGGCACCGGGTATGTGACCGTCGACTACTCGGCCTGGAGCACCTTTGCGGTGGCGCTCTTCTTTTGCATCACCTTCATCGGCGGCTGCTCGGGCTCGACCTCGTGCGGCATCAAGGTTTTTCGTTTCCAGGTCCTGTTTGAGAGCATCAAGCACACATCCGCCACCTATCTCTATCCCAACCGGGTGTTCATTCCCCGCTACAACGGGCGCCGCATTCCTGCCGATGTCATGCGCTCGGTGGGCAATTTCTTCTTCGCCTTTTTTGCCTCTTTTGTGCTCATAGCCATCGCGCTTTCGCTGCAAGGCCTCGATGCGGTCACCGCCCTCTCGGCGACGGCAACAGCAATGGCCAACGTCGGCCCCGGGCTTGGCGAAGTCGTGGGGCCCGCGGGCAATTTCGCGCCCTTGCCCGATGGCGCGAAATGGCTGCTTACGTTTGCCATGCTGCTTGGCCGGCTCGAGGTTTTCACGGTGCTCGCGCTTCTTGTCCCGTCTTTCTGGTTGAGGTGATTGCAGAGGACCGATTGAGTGGATTTGTGGGGCCGCAGGGTGTGGTGGGGCCCACATCGCGAGGGCTCGATGCTGGACAATGAAACCGGCCAGGCGCTATGAGAGCGAGCAAGGAGAGCGGACAGCAAGAGTAGACAGAGCAGACAGGGCAGGCGGGCGGACAGGGCAGACGGGGCGAGCGGGATAAGCGGAGCAGCGCATGGTGCCGACGGGAGCGGGCGAGCGCCCATAGGCCGATAGCAAGCGACGAGTGCGAGGCGACGGCCCGGCATTGTCGCGGCGTCATCTCATCGTCGAGCCACCATCAGGTCAGCCGAATCAAGATTGAGAGGCTTGAGAACAGAGCAGTCATGACAAGCGTCAACGACATTCGCAGCGCCTTCCTCGGCTATTTCGAGCGCCATGGCCACACCATTGTGCCATCGAGCCCGCTCGTGCCGCGCAACGACCCGACGCTCATGTTCACAAACTCGGGCATGGTGCAGTTCAAGAATGTTTTCACGGGCCTCGAGAAGCGCGACTATGTGCGCGCGGTGACCGCCCAGAAGTGCGTGCGGGCGGGCGGCAAGCACAACGACCTCGACAACGTCGGCTAT
Source organism: Hyphomicrobiales bacterium (assembly GCA_015494375.1). Lineage (GTDB taxonomy): Bacteria > Pseudomonadota > Alphaproteobacteria > Rhizobiales > S144-23 > S144-23. The sequence continues at coordinate 2,409 of WGBL01000412.1, forward strand.
ACCGCGCGCCACCACACCTTCTTCGAGATGCTCGGCAACTTCTCGTTTGGCGACTACTTCAAGGACGTCGCCATCGAGCTCGCCTACAAGCTCATCACCGAGGAGTTCGGCCTGCCCCCCGAGCGCCTGCTGGCCACCGTCTATGCCGAGGACGATCAGGCGTTTGACATCTGGAAAAAGGTCACCGGCTGGCCCGACCACAAGATCATCCGCATTGCGACCAGCGACAACTTCTGGTCGATGGGCGAGACGGGCCCGTGCGGGCCGTGCTCGGAAATCTTCTACGACCATGGCGAGCACATCCCCGGCGGCCCGCCGGGAAGCCCTGATGAGGACGGCGACCGCTTTGTCGAGATCTGGAACCTCGTCTTCATGCAATTTGAGCAGGTGACACCCGACAAGCGCATCGAGCTGCCCAAGCCTTCCATCGACACCGGCATGGGGCTCGAGCGGATCGCCGCCGTGCTTCAGGGCACCCACGACAATTATGAGACCGATCTCTTTCGCGCCCTGATTGCTGCCTCGGTGGAGCTCACGGGCGTGCCCGCGGAGGGCGAGCGGCGCGCAAGCCATCGCGTGATCGCCGATCATCTGCGCGCGACGAGCTTTCTGATTGCCGACGGCGTTTTGCCGTCCAATGAAGGGCGCGGCTATGTCTTGCGCCGCATCATGCGCCGCGCCATGCGCCATGCCCATCTGCTCGGCGCCGAAGAGCCGCTCATGCACCGGCTCGTGCCCGCGCTCGTGCGCGAGATGGGCCAGAGCTATCCCGAGCTCGTCCGCGCCCAGGCGATGATCAGCGAGACGCTTCTGCTCGAGGAGACCCGTTTTCAGAAGACGCTTGCGCGCGGCCTTGCGCTCCTCGACGAGGCGACGCGCGATCTCGGGCCGGGCGACACGCTTGCGGGCGAGATCGCCTTCAAGCTTTACGACACCTACGGTTTTCCGCTCGATCTCACCGAGGATGCGCTCAAGCCGCGAGGGATTGCGGTTGATACCAAGGGCTTTGACGCCGCCATGGCGCGCCAGCGGGCGGAAGCGCGCAAAGCCTGGGCGGGCTCAGGCGAGGCGGCGACCGAGGCGCTCTGGCTCAAGTTGCGCGACGAGCTCGGCGCGACGGAGTTTCTCGGCTATGAGACCGAGCAAGCCGAAGGCGAGGTCATCGCACTGCTCAAGCGCGCGGGCAAAGGCGCGGAGGGGGGCGCGGAGGGGCGCGCGGCGGCGGAACTCAAGCCCGTCAAACAGTTCCGCAAGGGCGATGAAGGGGCGATTGTGCTCAATCAGACGCCCTTTTATGGCGAGGCGGGCGGCCAGGTGGGCGATGCTGGCGTCATCCGCGCCGGCAAGAATGCGCTCTTTCGCGTCACGGACACCCAGCGCAAGGCGGGCGATCTCATTGTCCACCTTGGTGTCGTCGAGCGCGGGCCCTTCCGCCTGGGCGATGCCGCCGAGCTCGAGGTCGATCACGACCGCCGACAGGCCACCCGCCGCAACCACTCGGCCACCCACCTCGTCCACGAGGCGTTGCGCCAGGTGCTGGGCCCCCATGTGGCGCAAAAGGGCTCGCTCGTGGCGCCCGACCGGCTGCGCTTCGACTTCTCGCACACCAAGCCGGTGAGCCGCGAGGAGTTGGCCGCCATCGAGCGCCTGGCCAATGCCATTGTGCTTCAGAATGCGCCTGTCGAGACGCGGCTCATGGACAAGGATGAGGCCATGGCGCTCGGTGCCATGGCGCTCTTCGGCGAGAAATACGCCGACGAGGTACGGGTCGTGATCATGGGCACGGCCGAGGAGGGTGAGAAGGCGGGCAAGCCCTATTCCATCGAGCTCTGCGGCGGCACCCATGTGGCGCGCACGGGCGACATCGGGCTTGTTCATATTGTGTCCGAAGGTGCGGTTGCGGCCGGGGTGCGCCGCATCGAAGCATTAACAGGCAATGTTGCCCACGCCTATCTCGATGCCCAGGAGACGCGGGTGCGCGCGCTTTCAGAGGCGTTGCGCGTGCCCGCCGACGATCTGGTCGCGCGCGTCGAGGCCCTTATCGAGGAGCGCCGCAAGCTCGAGCGCCAGTTGGCCGAGGCGCGCAAGAAGGCGGCGCTTGGTGTGGGCGAAGGGGCCGGCAACGGTGCCGGTATTCGCAAGCTCGGCAAACTGCGCCTTTTGGCGCGGACCGTCGAAGGCATTCCGGCGCGTGAGTTGCGCGGCCTCGCCGATGACGCCAAGCGGCAGATCGGCTCGGGCGTTGTCGTCATCGTCGGGCGCACCGAAGACGGCAAGGCCGGGCTCGTGGTTGGCGTCACCGATGACCTGGCCAAGTCGGAGGCCGCCAATGCCATCGATCTGGTCAAGGTGGGCGCTGCGGCCTTGGGTGGGAAGGGCGGCGGCGGGCGCCCCGACATGGCGCAAGCCGGCGGCCCTCTTGGGGACAAGGCCGAAGAGGCCATCGAGGCCATCGCCTCGCGGCTCGCCGAAGGCGCCTGAGAGGGACAGACAGCGCGCGCCAGATGGCTCGGGGCACATGGCACGGGGCACCATGGCACGGGACACATGGCACGGGGGGGCCTCTCGCTCAGCACCAGCCGCCTCGCATCTC
>WGBL01000413.1 GCA_015494375.1 Hyphomicrobiales bacterium
GCCGATGCCCATCAGGTGGTTTTCGGGCTCGAGCACATCGCCGGTGCCGGTAAGAATCAGGGTGTCGGACTTGTCGGCCACCAGCATCATCGCCTCGAGGCGGCGCAAATAGCGGTCGGTGCGCCAGTCCTTGGCGAGCTCCACACAAGCGCGCACCAGCTGGCCGCGGTATTGCTCGAGCTTGCTCTCGAGCCGCTCGAACAATGTGAAGGCGTCGGCCGTAGCGCCTGCAAATCCGGCTATCACATGGCCCTCGCCAAGTGTGCGGACCTTGCGGGCGTTGGCCTTGATGACGGTGTCCGACAGGCTCACCTGGCCGTCGCCCGCAATCACCACGCGACCGCCCTTGCGCACGGTGAGGATGGTGGTTGCATGCCAGGGGGCCCGGTGCGGCGTTGTCGGGTTGGCGCTGTCCATGCTCTAAAGCCTCAAAGCCTCTTCGAGCCATATCGCCAGCGCCGGGCGAGCTGTCAAGGTACGCCGTTTCTCTTTCGCTGGGTGTTGCGCGCAAGGGTGTGGCAAGGACTCCATGCGCACAATGTGCTCAGCGCGGTGCTCAACGCGCACAATATGGCGCACCACAATATGGCGCTCTGTGTGGCAAAGTGATAAAGCCACGCTCTAAGATTGCCATAACGCACCATACCAATGTCATGGGCCACATAACGTCATGGCATGGGCCACATCAAGGCCATCAGAAGAGGGCATGCGTAACAGGGCCCTAACAGCGGAATAATAGGGCGCTAATAGGGAATAACAGGGCTCTGACAAGGGAAAGAGCGCATTGAAAAACCGCAAAGCAGAGATTGCGCGCAAGACCAAGGAGACCGAGATCAGCGCAAGCGTCGATCTCGACGGCTCGGGCGCCTATGAGATTGCAACGGGCATTGGTTTTCTCGACCATATGCTCGAGCAGCTGGCGCGCCATTCGCTTATCGACATAGGGCTGAGCGCCAAGGGGGATTTGTATGTCGACCAGCACCATACGGTCGAGGACTGCGCCATTGTGCTTGGTCGGGCGGTTGATGAGGCGCTCGCCGAGCGTCGCGGCATCGTTCGCTATGGGGCCGCGCTCGTGCCGATGGACGAGACACTGACGCGGGTGGCGGTGGATGTCTCGGGGCGTCCGTTCCTTGTCTGGGACGTCGCCTTCGATGCACCCAAGGTGGGCGAGATGGACACCGAGCTCTTTCGCGAGTGGTTCCAGGCCTTTGCCCAGAACGCGCGGATCACGCTCCATGTCAGCTGCCTTTATGGCGCCAACAACCACCATATCGCCGAGAGCTGTTTCAAGGCGCTGGCGCGGGCGTTACGGCTGGCGCTCATGCGCGACCCGCGCGAGGCCGAGCGTGTGCCCTCGACCAAGGGCACGCTCTAGGTCATTGGCAACGCATTGGCTCAAGGTCGAAACGCGAGAGATCGAGAGATCGAGACGAAGGACATTGACGGAATCATGAAATCCTACACGGTCCACGCACCCAAGGATCTTGCTGGTGAGCCGCTCGAGGACGGCACGCGCCTCGTCTTCGTCAAGGACGGCGTCGCCTGGCCGGCGTTTTTCATCCCCGAGCTCTGGTTCCTCTGGCACCGCATGTGGATCCCGTTCGGCGCCTATCTGGCGATGTGGATTGCCGCTGGTGTGCTCGTCGGCTTTCAGTCGACGGCTATGGCCGTGGTGGCGCTGGCGCTCAATGCCATTGCCGGCCTTGAAGGCAACAACATGCGGCGCTGGGTGCTCGCCCGCAAAGGCTACGACGAGATCGGCATCGTCAGCGGCAGCTCGCTCGAGGATTGCGAGGCGCGCTTTCTCGAGCGGTGGCTTTCCGAGGCTGCTCAGTCTTCTGAAGCGAAAGCGCATGCAGCGCCCGGGCCCGGCGCGATTGGGGCGAGCGCACGCGCCGAGGCGCCGATGGGGCATGCCTGATGCAGCGTATCGCCATAATCGACTATGGCTCAGGCAATCTCCATTCGGCGGGCAAGGCCTTCGAGCGCGCGGCACGCGAAAGTGGCGTCGCAGCCGAGGTTCTGGTGACGCGCGACCCGCACGTCGTGGCGGAGGCCCACCGCGTTGTGCTGCCCGGTGTCGGCGCCTTTGGCGATTGCAAGCGCGGGCTCGAGGCGGTGGCCGGCATGCGCGAGGCCCTCGAGGAAGCGGTGCGCCGGCGAGGGCATCCCTTTCTCGGTATTTGTGTCGGCATGCAACTCATGGCGACCCAGGGCCACGAGCACGGCACGCACAAGGGCTTTGACTGGATTGCTGGCGAGGTGCGGGCCATCGCCCCGGCCGACCCGGCGCTCAAAATCCCGCATATGGGCTGGAACACCCTTCAGGTGGTTGAACCCCATCCGCTGCTTGAGGGCATACCGACGGGGCCGAAGGGCTTGCATGCCTATTTCGTCCACTCCTATCATTTTATGACCGAAGAGCCAAAGGCGCTGGTCGCCACCACCGACTATGGCGGCCCGGTGACGGCGATGGTGGCGGCGGAAAACATGGTCGGCACCCAGTTTCATCCCGAGAAGAGTCAGACGCTGGGCCTCAAGCTCATTGCCAACTTCCTAAAATGGAATCCTTGATTTGGAGCTCTTTAGATTTGCAGCGACAGCGGCATGGGGAGCATAAACCGGGGGAGCATAAACCGGGGGAGCATAAACCGGCATGAGCGGCACAATCAGTATGAATAGGAAAAGCGTGAAAGCCACGAAAGAGCGTGAGATTGCTCAGCAGGCAGCCACTTGTGCCGAGACGGCGGTTGTGATCGCCGCCCATGGCGACCGGGGCGGTGCGCGCGAAGACCGGGCGATGCGCGCGACCGTCGCCCACCTGCGCACGGCGGGCCGCTTCAAGGCTGTGACCGGCGGGCTGCTCAAGGGCGCACCGCTTATCGAGGATGCGGTGCGCGAGGCCGCCGCCTCAGGGGCGCGGCGCCTCCTTGTCTATCCTCTGTTCATGGCCAAGGGCTATTTTGTCGACCGCGTGCTCAAGGGGCGTCTCGAGGCGCTCGCCCTCTCGCCCGCGCCCGAGCTCCTGCCCCCGCTCGGTGCCGATCCGGCCCTTGCCGCGCTCGCCAGCAAGCGCGCCTTGACTTGCGGCGAGGCCAACGGCCTGGTGCCCAGCGAATGCCGCCTTCTTGTGGTCGGTCACGGCTCGAAGGTGGGCAGCGCCTCGGCCGATGCCACCCGCGCACTGGCGGCGCGCCTGGCCGAGGAGAGCGCATTTGCCGCCGTAGAGGTCGCACTCCTTGAGGAGGCGCCGTTTCTCGCCCCCGCACTCGCCCGCTCGGGCGCAGAAGCGGAGCCGAGCTGGCGCGCGACGGTGGTGCTCGGCTTCTTCTCGGGCGCCGGCATGCACGGCGGCGACGACGTGCCGGCGGCAATCGCGGAGACGGGCGCCCGCGCCGTCTATACGGGGGCCATCGGCACCGATCCCGACATCCCGGCGATCATCGCCCGCTCGTTGGCGCGGCAGTGTGCCTGAGCCGCATGAGCGGCCTGTGAGCAAACCACGCTCCCGGGCATGCCGTAGAGGCGGATGACCGCAATGGATGCCCCCCTTCCGGTTTCCGGTTTCTGATTTTCGGTTTCTGATTTCTGATTTCAGATTCCAGGTTTCAGATTTCAGGTTTCCGGCTTCTGGCCCGGACAGTTTGTCGCTCACGGGCCGTTGGCGGCGCGCTCCCGACCATGTTGCATGGCGAGGGCAAGTTTGGCATGGTCCGGCGGCCGATTCACTGTCTTTTGGTCTTCTGCTCATTTGCGCTGACCAGCTTCCTGCTGGAAGCGAGGGCTCAGCATTCGGGACATTCGGGATGAGGGCGGGCGCGGATGTTGCAGCGCGAAGGACGCGCCCAGTTTTGTGGCGGCGGCCACGACCGGAGCCGAGACCACTGGACCGGGCCGGGCACGATAAGGCGCCAAGCCCAACCGGCAACGGTGCAACCAGCGTGAATTAGGCCAGAGTGAAATGAGCCAGTGTGAGATGAGAGTGTGGCGCGCACGAGATGAGAGAGGGGAATGAGCCATGGATATGGTGATGTGGGGGGTGATCGCCGGCGGGGCGCTGTCCATCGTCTATGGGGCCTGGGCCATTCGCACGGTCATGGCGGCCGATCCCGGCAATACGCGCATGCAAGAAATTGCGGCCGCAATCCAGGAAGGCGCCACCGCCTATCTCCGGCGCCAATACACGACCATCGCGCTCGTCGGCATTATCGTCTTCCTGGTCGTCTCCTATCTCCTTGGCATTCTGGTGGGGCTTGGTTTTCTGATCGGGGCGACGCTGTCGGGCACGGCGGGCTTTGTCGGCATGCTGGTTTCGGTGCGCGCCAATGTGCGCACGGCCCAGGCCGCGAGCCAGAGCCTTGGCGAGGGGCTCGATATTGCCTTCAAGGCAGGCGCTGTCACGGGCCTTTTGGTGGCCGGCCTCGCACTCCTCGGCGTTGCGGTCTATTACGCCGTCCTTACGGCGGGACTCGGCTATGCGGCCACCGAGCGCACGGTCACCGATGCGCTCGTTGCGCTTGGCTTCGGCGCCTCGCTCATCTCCATCTTCGCCCGCCTCGGTGGTGGCATCTTCACCAAGGGCGCCGACGTGGGCGGCGATCTCGTCGGCAAGGTGGAGGCCGGAATCCCCGAGGATGACCCCCGCAACCCGGCAACGATTGCCGACAATGTCGGCGACAACGTTGGCGATTGCGCCGGCATGGCGGCCGATCTCTTCGAGACCTATGCCGTCACCGTGGTTGCGACCATGGTGCTGGCCTCGATCTTCTTCGCCGGCACTGCGCTCGTCAACCAAGTCATGTTGCTGCCCCTTGCCATTGGTGCGCTCTGTGTCGTGACATCGATCATCGGCACCTTCTTTGTCCGGCTGGGTGCCAACCAGTCGATCATGGGCGCGCTGTATAAGGGCTTTATCGCAACGGGCGTCCTCTCGCTCATCGCGCTCTATCCGCTTGTCGACTATCTGATCGGGCTCGACACCATACTCGACGCCCGTGGCACCCGCTTCAGCGGCATGGATCTCTTCTGGTGTGGTGTCGTGGGGCTGGCGGTGACAACACTCATCATCGTCATCACCGAGTATTACACCGGCACCAACTATCGCCCGGTGCAGAGCATCGCCTCGGCCTCGGTGACGGGCCATGGCACCAACGTCATCCAGGGGCTTGCCGTCTCGCTCGAGGCGACGGCGCTGCCGGCGCTCGTCATCATTGCCGGCATCATCATCACCTTCAAGCTCGCCGGGCTCTTCGGCATCGCCATTGCCGTGACCACCATGCTTTCGCTCGCGGGCGTCGTCGTGGCGCTCGATGCCTTCGGGCCCGTCACCGACAATGCGGGCGGCATTGCCGAGATGGCGGACCTGCCCGAGGAGGTGCGCAAGACGACCGATGCGCTCGATGCCGTCGGCAACACCACCAAGGCGGTGACCAAGGGCTATGCCATTGGCTCTGCGGGCCTCGGTGCCCTTGTCCTCTTTGCCGCCTATAGCGAGGATTTGCGCCACTTTATCGAGATCGCCCGGCCGGGCTCGGTCTTTGACGGCCTCAAGGTCGATTTCGCGCTGTCCAACCCCTATGTCGTCGTTGGGCTCCTCTTCGGCGGTGCCTTGCCCTATCTCTTCGGTGCCATGGGCATGATGGCGGTGGGGCGCGCGGGCGGCGCCATTGTCGAGGAGGTGCGGCGCCAGTTCCGCGAAAAGCCCGGCATCATGGAGGGCACCGAGAAGCCCGACTATGGCCGCGCCGTCGATCTGCTCACGCGCCGCGCCATTCGCGAGATGATCATTCCGTCGCTGCTGCCTGTGCTCTCGCCCATCGTCTGCTATATCGTGGTCTACTGGATTGCGGGGCCGGGCGATGCCTTTGCTGCGGTCGGGGCCATGCTGCTCGGGGTGATTGTCACGGGGCTGTTCGTCGCCGTCTCGATGACGGCGGGCGGCGGCGCCTGGGACAACGCCAAGAAATACATCGAGGACGGCAACTTTGGCGGCAAGGGCTCGGAGCCGCACAAGGCGGCCGTCACGGGCGATACGGTGGGCGATCCCTACAAGGACACCGCCGGGCCGGCCATCAACCCGATGATCAAGATCACAAACATCGTCGCGCTGCTGCTGCTGGCCGTTGTCGGCCACTGGTGAGGGGCGGCCACTAGAGCCGAGCGGGCTGCAGTCGCGCCCACGCGGTAGGCAGCCGAGCAAGCGGAACGGGGGCAAGCGCCCCGGGGAGCGCGAGCGACAAGGGGGCGAGCCGAGCCACTGGGGCGCGCCGAGCTACTGGGGCGCGCCGAGCCACCGGGGAGCGATGCGGACGCGAGCAGCCGCGGGCGAGCCAGGCGCGCGGTCAAGATCGGCCACGGCGGACAAGTGATCGGCTCCAAAATAGAAAAGCCCCGGTGCGATGCACCGGGGCTATGGTTTTCGATCGCTTGCTCTGATCGAGGCGCCGCCGAGCCGGACACCTGGCCGGCCCGCCGGCCCGACTCCCGCGCTCTTGCGTGCGTCGCAGCTCAGTAGCTCACCATGGGCTTAAGCGTCTTGGCGTGCTTGACCCACTTCTCGACCTGTGAGGGGCCGGGGAGCTGGCGCACCAAACCGTTCTTGCGCGACTTGTTGGCCTCAACCAGCGCCTTGTGAAGGTTCTCGGGCTTTCTGTTCCTGAGCTCCTTGACCGTGTCGACACCGGCCGCCTCGAGAAGCTCGGAATACTCCTCGCCCACGCCCTTGACGCGCATCAGGTCGCACATGTTGGTCCACTTGAGAATGAGCTTCTCGTCGATGCCGGTGGCCTCGGCCACCTCCTTGCGGCCCTTGCGCGTGGCGGCGCGCTCGAGCAGATGGTCGGTTCGGGTGATCCCCACCTTGCGGAGCTTGGCACCGAACTTCTTGGCAATGCCCTCGACCGTTTCAATGGGATATCCCATGGTTTCTCTCCTGTTCCCCAAGCCTGGGCTTGCGCACACCAGAGGGCACGCAAGCCGCCATGCCTTCTCACATCAACTCACATCAGACGATCCCGGCAAGACCCGGAATCGCCCGCACAACCCTGTCGACGAGATCGTCGCCCGCCTCTGCCCGCGCAAACCCGAGCACCTCTCGCCCAACGCTCTGGGCCTGGCCGGCATTAAGGCCGATGGCCTGAAACCTGGTGAGGGCCGATGCCAAAGGGTTCGCATCCCCCAAAGGGCTCGCATCCCCCAAAGGGCTCGCACTCCCCAAGGCGTCGAGCGCGCCTCCCAAAAGACCGCCGCCAATGCCGCTTGTCTCCTCCGCGCGCTGAGCGCCCCCAACGTCGACCCGTGCGAGCAACGCCTCCGCGCCTGGCAGCGCAGCAAGAAGGGCTCCGCTCTCATCGGCAGGACCATGCGATTTCACAAGATCGAGCACGATCGCAACGGCCTTCTCGGCGACCGTTTCCTCGAGGCCGAGCGAGGCGGCCACTTTGTCAATCAGCTCCTTCATGACAACTCCTCGTCAACGCGGCCCGGTATCCTCATCAGGGGCACCCGACGTCTTGTAGGCGACACCGCTCGGCAACTCCTCGCCGACGCCGCCCTTGTCTCCTCACCAACGCCGCGCGACATCTCCTTGTCAACGCCGATTAACGACACCTCATCATGTCGCCTCCGGCCTGTCCGAAGAAACCTCCGATCGTGCGAATCCTAATTGCTTCGGATACTCAGGTGTTGACACGTTGACAAGCCATGTTTGCAAAAAGGTGTGCACCGTCTAAAGGATAGCACGCCAGAAGAGTTGTGCTCGAGCAGCGCGGCGTTGCGCGGCGCCCGGGCCTTGCGCGGTTCGCGCCGTCGGGAAGAATAATCGATGGGGGAGCGAGAACGATCATGAGTGAGGAGCAATCGGTCTATATCGGCACCAGCACCAAGAAGGAGTACCTTGCGCTCAAACTCGCCAACCGCCATGGCCTCATCACGGGTGCGACCGGCACCGGCAAGACTGTCTCTCTGCAAATCCTCGCCGAGGGCTTCTCCGATCACGGGGTGCCCGTCTTCTGCGCCGATGTGAAAAGCGACCTTTCGGGCATCGCCATGAAGGGCGAGCCCAAGGACTTTCTGGAAAAGCGCGCCAAGAAGATCGGTTATGACGACTATCGCTACGACTCGTTCCCGACCATCTTCTGGGACCTCTTCGGCGAGCAGGGCCATCCCATTCGCACCACCGTCGAGGAGATGGGGCCGCTGCTGCTCGCGCGCCTGCTCGACCTCAACGAGACCCAGGAGGGCGTGCTCAGCATCGCCTTTCGCGTCGCCGAGGACGAGGAGATGCCGCTCCTCGATTTCAAGGACTTGCGCGCGATCCTGCTCAACGTCGGCGAGCGGCGCAAGGAGCTCGGTCTTGAGTACGGCAACATCTCGGCCGCCTCGATCGGCTCCATTCAGCGCCGGCTGCTGGTGCTCGAGGAGCAGGGCGGTGAGCATTTCTTCGGCGAGCCCGCGCTCGACATCCGCGACTTCATGCGCACGACCCGCGACGGGCGGGGTTATATCAATGTGCTGGCCGCCGACAGGCTCATGCAGTCGCCACGCCTCTATGCGACCTTCCTCTTGTGGCTTATGTCCGAGCTGTTTGAGGAGCTGCCCGAGGTGGGGGATCCGAAAAAGCCCAAGCTTGTCTTCTTTTTCGATGAGGCGCATCTCCTTTTTGACGATGCCCCTAAGGCGCTCATGCAAAAGGTGGAGCAGGTGGTGCGGCTCATTCGCTCGAAGGGCGTCGGCGTCTATTTTGTCACGCAAAACCCGCTCGATGTTCCCGACACGGTCTCGAGCCAGCTCGGCAACCGCATCCAGCATGCGCTGCGCGCCTTCACCCCGCGCGAGCAGCGCGCCATCAAGGCGGCTGCCGAGACCTTCCGCCCCAACCCGGAGCTCGACACCGAGCGGGTGATCATGGAGCTCGGCGTGGGCGAAGCGCTTGTCTCGACACTCGAGGACAAGGGCACGCCGTCGATGGTCCAGCGCACACTCATCCGCCCGCCGTCGTCGCGGCTCGGGCCTGCGACCGACAACGAGCGGCGCGAGGTCATCAACGAGAGCCCGCTCCTCGGCCAGTACGAGAAGACCATCGATCGCGAATCCGCCTATGAACTGCTCAAGAAGCGTGCCAAGGAGATCGAGGCGCGTCGGGCGGCGCACGATGGCACCATCAGCGGTCGGCGCGACCTCGAATACGAGGAGCATGGCGAGTTCCGGGTGCCGCCGCCACGGGGCAGCTCGCGCGGGCGCGCCCGGCGTGGGGGTGGGCGCGGGAGCGCGCGATCCTCGTCCTCGCGTCGTCAGACGGCGGGGGAGGCCTTCACCAAGTCGCTCCTGCGCTCGCTCGGCACGGCCATCGGTGGCGCTATCGGGGCGATGCTCGGCGGTCGTCGCAGACGCCGTCGGCGTCGCTACACGCGCCGGCGCCGCCGTCGGTACTGAGCGGCACCGGACCCCCTGGGCCTGGCCGTGCTGGCCACCGCTTGCCAGGCCCGCTAGACTTGGCCGTGCTCGCCGCCGCCGGCCGGGCCCGCTGGGGGTGCTGAACACCAGAGGCCGGCTGGCCCTGGCCGGGGCGGGCGCGCGGCTCAACCGAGCACCGTGGTCCCGAAGAGGCGGCCGACGAGCGCCGTAGCGGCCATGGCGAGTGCCCCCCAAAAGGCCACCCGCACCGCGCCGCGGACCATGTTGGCGCCGCCCGTCCGCGCCGAGATGGCACCGAGCAGCGCCAGGAAAACCAGAGTCGCCGCCGAGACCGCCGGAATGATGGCCGAGACCGGCAATAGGGCGGCCGTGAGAAGCGGCATGGCGGCACCGGCGGCAAACGAGGCGGCCGAGGCGAACGCCGCCTGCAGCGGTCGGGCACTGGCGATCTCGGTAATCCCGAGCTCGTCGCGGGCGTGTGCCCCGAGTGCATCATGGGCCATGAGCTGGTCGGCCACTTCTTTGGCAAGCTCCGGCGTGAGCCCACGCTTGACATAGATTTGTGCAAGCTCGGCGCGCTCGTAAGTGTCGTTCTCGGCCAGCGCCTGGCGCTCGCGGTCGAGGTCGGCGTGCTCTGTGTCGGCTTGGGAGCTCACCGAGACATATTCGCCCGCCGCCATTGACATGGCGCCCGCCACAAGCCCCGCGACTCCCGCAAGCAGAATGTCGGGCCGGGCGGCCTGGGCCGCCGCCACACCGATAACAAGGCTTGCCGTCGAGACGATGCCATCGTTGGCGCCGAGAACCGCCGCCCGCAGCCAGCCGATGCGATGGACGAAATGCTCTTCTGGTCGCATGGGGTCGCGCTCCCGCTTGGTAACGGATCACAGAGGCAATTGGCGCGCGCGTAAAGAAGGCCGGCTTCGCCCTATGCGTTCGGCGCCGCTCTCCTGGCTGCCCGTGACATTGCCCTGGGATCGCGTGGGTGTTCTAGGA
>WGBL01000414.1 GCA_015494375.1 Hyphomicrobiales bacterium
TTTGGGGCCGCGGACCTTGGCGGATGGGGTGGGATTCGAACCCACGAGACGGTTGCCCGCCTGCCGGTTTTCAAGACCGGTGCCTTCAACCACTCGGCCACCCATCCAGCGCAGCGCCCTCCCTCGTTCCCCTGCGCGGTCGCCCCTTTGCAGGTGCCGTAGCAATCGGCGCCATGTTGCCCCCCGCCCGGAATGGACGCACACCCCCATATGGCGGCAGCCAAACCTACTGAGGTCGGCCATGCGGTTCAAGGGCGTGTTGATGCCACGTTGCGGGCGACGGTCATGCCGAATCGCAGCATCGCAGCGCCTCAGTGCCGGAGCGCCACGCCCGCGTCCGTCCCTGAATGCGGGGGCTTGCCCGCCACGCCGGCCTGACTCCCGCGTGCCGCTTCGGCATACGTTTCACGGCGATAGCTGAGGGCCTCGGCGACATGGATGCGGCCGACCCGCTCGGCGCCGTCGAGATCGGCGATGGTGCGGGCGACACGCAAAGTGCGATGAAAGCCGCGCGCAGACAACCTCATCTGTGTCGCGGCCTCTTGCAAGAGCGTGCGCGCTGCCTCGTCGGGCGCGGCGATCTTCTCGAGCAAGGCACCCGTGGCCTCGGCATTGACGCGGCGCTTCTTGTCGCCGAGTGCCGCAAACCGCGCCCTTTGCCGTTCGCGCGCGGCCGTCACCCGGGCGCGCACCTCGGCGCTGCCCTCGCTCGGGGCCGGCAGGGCGAGATCGGCGGGTGAGACGGCAGGCACCTCGATTTGCAGATCAATACGGTCGAGCAGGGGGCCTGAAAGGCGCGCCTCATAGCGCTCGCGGCAGTTCTTGCCGCGCCGGCATGTCACACCCGGCGCCCATTCGCCGCAACGACACGGGTTCATGGCCGCCACCAGCTGGATGCGGGCGGGATAGGTGGTGCGGTGATTGGCGCGCGCAACGACACATTCGCCGCTCTCGAGCGGCTGGCGCAAAGAATCGAGCGCCTGGGGCGAGAACTCGGGCAACTCGTCGAGAAAGAGCACCCCGTGATGCGCAAGGGCCACCTCGCCCGGCCGCGGCCGGACGCCGCCTCCGACAAGTGCGGCCATGGAAGCCGAATGATGCGGCGCCCGGAACGGCCGTGTGCGTGTCAGCCGCCCGCCTGCAAGCTCGCCCGCCAGGCTGCGGATCATCGAGACCTCAAGCAACTCTTTGGCCGACAGCGGCGGCAGAATCGTGGGCAGGCGCTCGGCGAGCATCGATTTGCCCGAGCCCGGCGGGCCCACCATCAGCAGGTTGTGCCCACCGGCGGCGGCAATCTCGAGTGCTCGTTTGGCGCTTTCCTGGCCCTTGACGTCACGGAGGTCGAGGACTGGCGCCTCATCCGGCTCGAGTGCCGGCTCGGGCGGGCTCAGGCTCTGGTGGCCTTTGAAGTGATTGACGAGGGCGAGGAGATGGGCGGGGGCAAGAATCTCCATCTCTTCGGCGGCCCAGGCCGCCTCGGCGCCGCAGCTCGCCGGACAGATGAGACCCTTGCCGAGCGCATTGGCGCCGATTGCCGCCGGCAACGCCCCCACCACATGGGCGATCGCACCATCGAGCGCCAGCTCGCCAATGGCACAGTAGCCCCTGAGCATGTCCTGGCTGAGCGCGCCTGTTGCTGCCATGAGCGCCAGCACGATGGGGAGATCGAAATGGCTACCCTCCTTGGGCAGGTCGGCAGGGGCGAGATTGACTGTGATGTGTTTGGGCGGCAGGCCGAGCCCCAGGGCATAGAGCGCGCCACGGATGCGCTCGCGGCTTTCCGCCACCGCCTTGTCGGGCAGCCCCACAATGGCAAAGGCGGGCAGCCCCGGTGAGACCTGCACCTGCACCTCGACCGGCCGGGCCTCGATCCCGACAAAGGCGAGTGTTGTGATCTGCGCGAACATCCGCCCCTCCCCCACTTCTTATGCTTCTTGTGCAATATGCTTTTTGTGCGAGCTCCGCCTTTGCGCGAGCTGGCTTCGCAAACCCATCTGCCGGCCTGTCCTCAGGTCCTGCGAGAAGTCCTGCAACAAGTCCTCCAAACCTCAGCTGCGCACCGACGCCCTCAAGGCCCTCGCCGACCTCACACGATGGCGCCCTGGCTGGGCGGAGTAGGATCGGTGCCACATACGGCATACGGTGGACCGCGCGCCGCCCTCGCGAGGTTGCGCCATGGTCGGGCGAGCCGGCGGCGGCCATTCGCCTGGGCCTGCGGGCCCACTTGCGCTCGAGGCCGCCGCCCGCCGGGTCGTCGCCAACCCCTTCAATTCACCCCCTTCAATTCACCTGAGCCCGCGAGCCTGCTTGGGCTCGAAGCGGGCGCGGTGTTGATGAATCGGTCCCCACTCCTCGGCCCGTCGGGTTTCTTCTCCCAAATGATGTTAGGATAGCTGAGCGCGAATGACAAGAACATTTAGCGAACAAAAAGTGTTTTTCGCATGCGATGGACTTTTCATGCCGCGGCCATTCGTGGATCCGAGCGAAGAACGCATTCCCTTGCTCGGGGCATCGACGCGCAGGTTGAGCGGGTGGCGTTTGTTGGAGTTGGCATTGGCGCTCTTGTGAGCTTCCAAGTTGCGCCCTCGGCTCGCGCCCGCAGGGTCCCCTTCGGGTTGCGCCCCGTATTCCAAGGCTCGACAGCCTGGCTTGGCGTTGCTAAGGGCCCCTATGGTCCATGGTAGCGCGGGTTCCTGGGCTCGGGTGAGAGGCTCCCCGGGGCTTGGGCGGCAATGGACCCGTTGGCCGGGCGGGCGAGGATCCCAGCGGCCAGGCCGGTTGTGGCAAGCGTGCGAGGAGGCGTGGTGATGGTTTATGTCTGGACACTGTTTGCAATTGCGATTGCGAGCCTTGGTCATCTGGTGGGCTTTGACGTCGGGCTCTTGTGGTCGCTTGCGGTGGCGGCGGTGCTTGGCGTGATCAGCGTCTATTATCGCCTGAAACCTGGACGCCAGCCGCTTGAGCGGGTCGCCTGGGGCTCGCTTGCGGCTGTCGTCATCGGTGGGGCTGCACTTGGCCTTACCCTGCGCTGGTTCCTCTACGGCAGCCTCAACCTGCTCTTTAATCTTCTGCCCGCCTGAGGCGCACTCCATCTCCTGCCCGCTTGAGGGACTTCTGCCCCCCGAGGCGTTGGGGGTGTCCCTCCCTGTTCAAACAGGATGCCCAAGGCCAACCGGGGCCGATCTCGGGCGCGGGGCGCATGCGTCCCCTTTCGCTCTAGATCATCCGGCCCCTGGTTCTTTATCTCGGTTCTCTATCCTGATCCTGCGGCCCCGCGCCCGCCGCGCCTTAGCGTGCGTCATCGCCCGGGTGGGCCCGGTGCATCATTGCCTGACGCACATCGTGCCGCCAGCGATGCCATGCGCGCTGACGCCCTCTTCGGGGCTCGAGGCGCCCCCTTGGACCCTAATCAATCGTCTCAAGGCATTTGCCCAAGAGAGCGCCAAATATCGAGCAAACGGTGGGGCGTTAGGCCCGTGGCAACAGCGGCCCGCTCAGTCGCATCAGTCGCAGTAGGTCACCCAACGGCACCTGTTGTGGAC